>DIKL01000088.1:3652-3997 GCA_002424545.1 Syntrophaceae bacterium UBA5619 | reverse complement strand
CCCGGCACATCCGCGGGCAGAGAACACACCGCTTGAGGATTTTCTCAAAGCTGTCCATTGGAAAACGGCTCAACGACCTGTTGCAGACGGCCGCCGGCGATCAGATCCAGGAACTCCTCGCCGAGCGGGGCGGACAATTCGACCACCTTCCGCCAGTTCGCGATCCGCAATGCCGGATCGTCTACACAGGTTTCGAAATCGCCCCTGTCCGGAACCCGACCGTCCGGAAGGCTCGCCACAAAATCCTCCGACGGATAGACCATCACGACGGAGTCGAGATACCCGTCCGGCGGACGGCGTCTCTTGATCCTCTTGTCCATCCAGCCGGGGATGATCCGTTCCTGA
>DIKL01000088.1:0-3597 GCA_002424545.1 Syntrophaceae bacterium UBA5619 | reverse complement strand
CCGCCGTCGCGATAGACGCCGTTCGGGGCGTCGAAGATGTCCCTGACGCCCGCGACGACGAGGGGAATCGCGCCCGAGGAGGTCACGGCGGGTTTGAAATTGACTTCGCCGAGCGGGAAAAAGCGGCCGCGAAACCCCTTCCGCAAACAGAAATCAGGCGGCTGCGTCCCGGTATGGAAAACGATTCGTTCGGCAAAGCGATGGATCAGGGCCGGGTGCAGGAAGTTTGCCAGCAGACCGAGAACAAAACCCGTTTTCTGCACCCATGGCCTTTCGGAGGCCGTCAAATGTTTCGCCCGACAGGTCAGGATCGCCAAACGATAGGGTTTACAGGCCAGGGCAAAGGGAAGGGCGTCGTCATCGATGAAGCTGTCGATGATCGCCGTCAGGGACCGGCGAATGGTTTCCGGTGTGTCCTTTCGCTCGTATGTTGCGGCAATGTATGCCTCCGTCAGCGCACGGTAGCTCTTCTCCGCTTCCGGTTGCAACCAAGCCGCGAAACGCCAGGCCCCGGCGGAAGCGCCGACAAGCCAGAGCGGCTGCCGTTTTCCGAGCGCTCCTTCCCGAATCAGCGTCAGATCGAAACCGCTTGCCACCAGCCAGCGGGGACCGCCCGCGGGACCGAAATAGGTCGCAATCCGGTCCAGGCTGAACTTGCCTGCACGGATGAGTTCATAGGCCGCTTTCCCCCGCCCTGATACGGATATTTCCGCTGCTCATTCTCCCTCCGGGCCTGATCTCCCGTCGCGTATCCGTCCGGTCCGTCAACGCCGCCCCGGGTCGGACGACCCTTCAACCGTTCCGATGGAGCTTCGGCGAATGACCTTGACACGGCCGGAGGCGTCTTGTAGATTAGCGCCGACCGCTTCAAATGGGCGGTTCTATACGAATAGCGTCGGAATTGTCAACGCCGAATGTGAATCTCACACGAGTATCGATGACGAGCGCATCTACCAACATGACGAATATCGCAGCACAGATGACGGAATTGGGACGGAACGCCCGGCTGGCCGCCGCCGTTCTGGCCCGGACCCCAACCGACGTCAAGAACCGGGCGCTCCTGGCGATGAAGGACGCGCTTCTCCGAGACGGGGCCCTCCTGATCCGGGAAAACGAAAAGGACCTCGCCTCCGCGCGGGATCTCGGCCTCTCCCAGGCGATGATCGATCGGCTGACGCTCACGGAGGCGACTATCACGGGAATCGCCAAAGGACTCGCCGAGGTGGCCGCCCTGCCCGATCCGGTGGGCAAAGTCCTCTCCATGTGGCGGCGGCCGAACGGACTACTGGTAGGCCGGATGCGCATCCCGCTCGGGGTGATCGGCATCATCTACGAATCCCGGCCCAACGTCACGGCGGACGCGGCCGCCCTTTGCCTGAAGTCGGGGAATGCCGTGATCCTCCGCGGTGGCTCGGAGGCGATCCACTCGAACCTCGCCATCGCCCGGATCCTCCGGGAAGCGCTGCGAACCCTCACGCTCCCGGAGACGGCAATCCAGATCGTCCCCACCACCGATCGGGAGGCGGTCTACGAACTGCTTCAGTTGGAGGAATTCATCGACGTGATCATCCCGCGGGGCGGGGAGGAGCTGATCCGCGCCGTGGTCCGGGATTCGAAGATTCCGGTGATCAAGCACTACAAGGGGGTTTGCCACCTGTTTGTCGACGAGAGCGCCGACCCCGACATGGCCGTCCGGATCTGCATGAATGCCAAAACGCAGCGGCCGGGCGTCTGCAACGCGCTGGAGACGCTCCTCGTCCATGAGGCCGTCGCCGGAACGTTCCTGCCGCTCGCGGCCGGGAAACTCCGGGAGGCCGGCGTCGTGATCCGCGGCTGTGAAAAGACGCGGACGATCCTGCCGGAGGCGGAAGCGGCGGATGAAGAGGACTGGTACCGGGAATACCTCGACCTGATCCTCGCCGTCCGCGTGGTCCGCGATTTCGACGAAGCGATCGCCCACATCGAAAAATACGGCTCCCTTCATACCGAGGCGATTGTAACGGAAAACTACGGCCGCGCGCAGCGCTTTTTGCAGGAGGTGAACTCCTCCACGGTCCTGGTCAACGCCTCCACCCGCTTCAGCGACGGCTTCGAACTTGGTTTGGGCGCGGAAATCGGCATCAGCACGACCAAGCTCCATGCCTTTGGGCCGATGGGGCTCGAAGAGCTGACCACAACCAAGTTCATCATTTACGGAAACGGGCAAATCAGAACATGAAATGGGGATTGTTCGGAGGCACGTTCGATCCGATCCATATCGGACATCTGCGCTGCGCTGCGGAGATGCTGGAGATATGCGATCTGAATCGGATCATCTTCGTTCCCGCGGCCCGGCCGCCGCACAAGCCCAACGCGGAAATCACCCCTTTTCGCCACCGCGAACGGATGATTCAACTCGCCATCGAGGGGAATTCGGCATTCTCCTTCTCGGACGTCGAAAACCGCCGGGAGACGACATCCTATTCCATCGAGACGGTGGAATACATCCTGGACAGGCACCGTCCGGAAAAGATTGAGCTGTCCTTCATCTGCGGTCAGGATGCATTCCACGAGATCCGGACCTGGAAGGATTGGGAGAGACTTCTGTTGATGTGCCATTTCGCCGTCATGACCCGGCCGGGCTTCAGCTCCCGGAAACTCGTCGAGATCCTCGGCGCGGAATTCGCAGCCCGTTTCACCTACGACGAGAAGGACCGGGGCTTCCGCGGGCCGACGGGCCGGACAATCTGCTTCCGTGAGGTCACCTTTCTCGACATCGCCTCCCGCAACATCCGGACACGGGCGAAGGAGGGAAGGGACATTCGTTACCTGGTGACGGACGAGGTCCGCCGCTATATCGAGAAGAACAACCTCTACCGTGAAAAATAGCGAGCCCCTGAGCGCCCCATTGCCAAGGGGGACTGATCACGCCGTCCACATCTCGATGTGACCCCGGGGCAGGCGCACCCGCAGTGTCCCTCCCGCAGCCGTGAACGAACTTCAGGAGACCAGGGACGACGTTCTCCGCCCGGGGGTGTCCATGACCGGCCATTCCTGGGACTCGGGGGTGGCAGCCACAGTGTGAGGTCGTTTCTCCAGGAACATCCACTTCGCCTCTGCCTGTGCGGCCATATTCATGAGGTGGCGGGGATTGAGCGATTTCAAAGCAAACTCGTGGCCAATTCGGGAAGTTTCAAAAAGGGCCATTACCTTTCCGTTGAAATCGGCATGGACTTGGTGGTGACACCCGGCAGAGTCGGCTATTGATCACACGAAGATCGGCGGGGATTTTTCCGCGGTCCCCTTCCTGAACAACAAATTGTAAAAATTATAATCATGTAATGATTCAACTGATAATCAATGAGGTAAAAGTTTATTATTTCCCTTGACATTCTTTTCTTCCTCATCTATGAAATTCCCACATTTTTTGATCTCTTTTCTCCATGGTTGTTGCTACTTCAGATACGAGGTGGCTCTTCTGATGCGGATTCTTCGGCAGAGATTGTATATTTCCAGAAACACACCACCGTCAACGTCCCGCCTTGAATCTTTCCGTTCATCCTTATTTTCCAAAAACCTAATTTATTTCGATCATCACCGATTTTCGCGGAGCAATTT
>DIKL01000094.1 GCA_002424545.1 Syntrophaceae bacterium UBA5619 | reverse complement strand
GCCGTAGCTCTTCCCGATCCAGTTCTTCTGCATCGTGAGAACCCGTTCGGGCCAGCCCGGGAGGCGGTCGCAGTAGTCCAGGAGCTCCTCAATGTAGGCGGTGATCCGGAAGAACCACTGGCTCAGGTATTTTTCGCCCACCTCCGAGCCGCAGCGCCAGCAGAGACCGGCCTCTACCTGCTCATTGGCCAGGACGGTCTCGCATTTTGGGCACCAGTTGACCGTGGAACTCTTCTTGTAGGCGAGCCCCTTTTCGTACATCTGCAGGAAGAACAGCTGTTCCCAGCGGTAATATTCGGGTTCGCAGGTGGCCAGTTCCCGATCCCAGTCATAGCTGAAGCCCATCCGCTTGAGCTGACGCTTCATGTTTTCAATGTTTTCATGGGTCCAGACGGAGGGGTGGATTCCCCGTTCGATGGCGGCGTTCTCAGCCGGCATTCCGAAGGCGTCCCAACCCATCGGATGGAGGACGTTGAACCCCTTCATCCTCTTGTATCGTGCGACGACGTCGCCGATGGTGTAATTCCGCACATGGCCGATATGAATCCGGCCGGAAGGATAGGGGAACATCTCCAACAGGTAATACTTTTTCTTGTCCGGGTCTTCCGTGACGCGAAAGATTCGCTTTTCCTCCCAGTGCTTCTGCCACTTCTCTTCGATTTCCAACGGGCTGTACTTTTTATCCATGTAGGGCATCCTCTTTCGTCCAAGGTTCTCGGCGCTTTTCGTAGCACATCGGATCAAGCCTTTCAATGCAATTGTTGACGGCTCGTCCGAATACTCGTCACTTTTTCCAGAACTCGGGGGTCAGCAGCACCAATACGGTATAGATCTCCAGCCGGCCGGCCAGCATGCAGAAAGAGAGGATCCATTTGCCGACGGCGGGCGCCTCGCTGTACGTGGTCGCCGGGTGGTAGAGTCCCAGGCCCGGGCCGACGTTTCCCAGGGTTGTTGCCACGGACGCGAAGGCGGTGATCATGTCGAGTCCGAGCGAGGACATCGCCAGCGTGGCGACAATCGCGATGCAGAGGTACAGGACAAAGAATCCCAGGACGTTTTTCATCACATCCGGGGGGATGGTTTCCTGTCCCAGCTTGACTTGGACGACGGCGTGGGGATGGATGAGGCGGTAGAGCTCCCGATACCCCTGTTTCAGGACCAGCAGGATCCGGACGCATTTGATCGCGCCGCCGGTGGAGCCGGCCGAACCGCCGACAAACATCAGCAGCAGCAGGACGATCTGGGAGAAGGCCGGCCACTTGGCGAAGTTTTCCGTGGTGAAGCCGGTCGTCGTGATGATCGAGGAGACCTGGAAGATCGCGTAACGGAAGGCCCTGGCGAGATCCGCGACGAGGTTCAGGCGCAAATCCAACGTGATCAGCAGCGTGGCGACGAGGATCGTTCCCAGAAAGAAACGCGCCTCGCTATCCCGGCCGAAGGTTTTAAAATCGCCCGTCAGCAGCTTGTAATGGAGCGTGAAGTTCATTCCGGCGATGATCATGAAGACAACCAACACGCCTTCGATGTAGGCGCTGTTGAACCAGGCGACGCTCGTGTCTTTCGTCGAGAAACCGCCGGTCGCCATCGTGCAGAAGATGTGGTTCACAGCGTCGAATACGCTCATTCCGCCGAAGAGGAGGAAAATGAAACCGACGATCGTGATGATCACGTAGACCATCCAGAGCGAGCGGGCCGTCTCCGCGATCCGTGGCTCCAGCTTGTCCTTCAGCGGTCCCGGGACCTCCGCCTTGAAGAGTTGTCTTCCCCCCACCCCGAGGAACGGCAGCACGGCGACGGAAAGGATGATGATTCCCATCCCCCCCAGCCACTGGGTCATGGACCGCCAGAGGAGGATCCCGTGGGGCAGACCTTCGATTTTGTTGATGACCGTCGCCCCCGTCGTGGTGAATCCGGAAATCGTTTCGAAATAGGCGTCGGTCAGCGAGGGGAGGGTGCCGTGGATCCAGTAGGGGAGGCCTCCGAAGAAGGCGGCGAGGATCCAGCCTGCCGAGACGATCAGAAATCCCTCACGGTGGCTCAGAACAATCCTTTGCGACCTCTGCCTGAAAGTCAGGTACAGGACGCCGCCGGTTCCCGACGTGATCCCGATGGACATCAAGAAACTCCAGCCGTCGGCCTCCCCGTAGAAAAGGGCGCAAGCCAAGGGGATGAGCATCGTCAGGCCGAGGATGAACAGAAAAGCGCCCATGGTGTAGAAGATGGGTTTTGCTTTCATTCGAAGAATTCCAGTTTCACCGTGAGGAGTTTTTCGAGCTCCGTTATGGCCGATCGGTGGGTGAAAATAACGACGTGATCGCCGGGCCGGATAACGGTGTTGCCGTCCGGAATGATGATCTCCTCCCCGCGGCAGATCGCTCCGACGATCGTGCCTCTGGGGAAATGGATCTCCTTGAAGGGTCTGTCGGTGATGTCCGAGGTCTCCAGCGCGATGAATTCGAAGGCCTCCGCTTTCTCATCGCGGAGCGGCGTGACGGAAATGACTTTTCCCTTTCGAATATAATGGAGAATCCTGCTGATCGCAGCATGGCGCGGGTTGATCACGCCGTCGATTCCTACCCTTGAAACCAGGGGGATGTAATCGATCCGGTTGATCAACGAAATGACCTTCCGCGCGCCCAATTGTTTGGCGACAAGCGCCCCGAGAATGTTCGCCTCTTCGTCATTGGTCACCGCGATGAAGAAGTCGGTCTCTTCGATATTCTCCTCGCGGAGGAGCTCCTGGCTGGTTCCGTCGCCGTGGAGGACGACCGCCTTTTGCAGCAGTGAGGCCAGAATTTTACAACGGTCCTTTTTCTTCTCAATGATCTTTACGGTAATGTTCAGTTTTTCGATCGCCTCCGCCAGCATCATGCCCGTATTTCCGCCGCCGATGATGATGATCCGCCGGGGCGGTTCCGTATTCTTGCCGAAGAAGCGCAGCAACTGCCGGACGCGGACGGCGTCGGTGACGGTGAACAGGTAATCTCCGTCTTCGATCACCGAGATGCCCGATGGAACGATCAGCTTGTCTCCCCGAACGATGCAGGTGATCAGCACCTTGTCGCCGGAGTCCATCGCCCGGAGCTCGGAGAGCTTCTTGCCGATCACGGCGGCGTCGGGATCGATCTGGAAGCCCAGAAGCCGGATGCGTCCTCCGGCAAAGCGGAGGACTTCCGCGGCGCCGGGGGATTCCAGAAGGTCCAGCACGTTGTTGACCGCTTCTCGTTCAGGGTTGATGCAGAGGTCGATGTTGAGACGGTCCGTCCCGAACAGGGAACAATCTCCGTTCAATTCCACGTTGCGGATGCGGGCGATTCGAATGGGGATCCGGGACTGCGTGGAGGCGAGGAGGCAGGCGATCATGTTCGTTTCATCGCTGTCGGTCACCGCGATGACCATCTCCGCCTGGGCCATGCCCGCCCGCTTCAGAATCTCGGGACTGCTGCCGCTTCCCACAACAGTCTGCACATCCAGCATCTCCGAAATCTCATGGAGGCGCTCTTCATTCCGGTCGATGATGACCGCATCGATCCCTTCCCGGGAAAGGCTGTCGGCAATGTGGTACCCGACCTCGCCGGCGCCGATGATGATGACTTTCATGGTTTTGATTCCTCGATGTTTCCCCTAGAGCCTTTCCGTTAAGGATGGTCAGGCTGCGTTCACTTCCGGGGTGAGAATTTCGCATTCGGCATCGCCGACGCGCTGCCGGAAAAGAGCCAGCCCTTTCATGATCTCCTCCCGTTGCGTCGCCTTGACCGGAATCTCCAGGCCGAAGGCTGGGAGTACTTCCCCTTTGCAGGAAAAACCGTCGAAGAGGCCCGTAATCATGGCGTCCGTCATTTCCGGGAGCTTCAGGGATCCTCGCCCGGCGGCGGGCATGGGAAGGACCATGTCGGTCGCCTGAATGCCGCTGACCGTCCGTGCCATCTCGTAACCGGTGTTGTAAAGGTGGTCATAGGTCAGTTCGGCAAGAGACCCCATGCCGAAGAGGAGAAGGCGGGAGACTCGAATGCGCCGCGGGTATGCGTAGAGCAGTTTTTCGGAAAAGAGTCCCGAAATCTTTCCCCGGGCGATCTCGGTGGAGATGATTCCGTTGAGACGCCAGTCCACCAGGCCGCAGTATCCCCGGGGAGGTCTTTCATCGGAAAAGAAACCGAGGATCAGTGTGTCATGGCTCAGCGCATCCGGCGATGCCGTGGTTATCTTGATCTTCATTCTTCCAGCGCAGCTTTCCGTAAAGGGCGTCGAGAATACCGTTGATGAACGCCCCCGAATTTTCGGAGCCGTAAATTTTAGCCAGGTCGATCGCCTCGTTCAGGGTGACTTTGGGGGGGATGTCTTGACAGTACAGAAGTTCGTAGACCGCCATCCGCAGCAGGCTCTTGTCGACGCGGGACATCCTCGCCATGGTCCAGTTTTCGGAACTGCCGCCGATCAGGTCGTTGATCTGCTCCCGATGGTTCCAGGTCCCTTCGATCAAAGAAGTTGAGAATTTTCGCACTTCTTCCGGCGCTTCGAAATTGGCCCAGAAGAGATCGATCGCCTCGTGCAGGCCGATATCCTGAACGTCCAGCGCATAAAGAACCTGAAGGGTAACCTCTCTTGCCTTCCGCCTTTGGTGCATGCATCCCTCAGATTTCGGTCGAGTCATCCGCCCAATCCGATGATCCCCAGCTTCGGGGGGCGGGGCCGCAGGAACATTCTACGAGCGCGTCCATCTTACAGATTTTTGAAAAGATCAACCATCTCGATGGCGGACATGGCCGCGTCCCAACCCTTGTTTCCGGACTTCGTGCCGGCCCTTTCAATGGCCTGTTCGATGGTATCCGTCGTCAGCACGCCGAATGCTACCGGCACCTCGGTCTCCAACCCCACCATCGCGATTCCTTTGGAGACCTCCGCGCTGATGTATTCGAAATGAGGCGTGGCGCCGCGGATGACCGTGCCGAGGCAGATCACCGCATCAAAACGGCCGCTTTTCGCCATTTTCTTGGCGGTGAGAGGCAACTCGAAGGCGCCCGGCACCCGCACGATCTGGATCTCCTTCTCGTCCGCGCCGGCCCGGATCAGCGCATCGACGGCCCCCTCGATCAGGCGGCCGCTGATGAAGTCATTGAAGCGGCTGGCAACGATGCCGAACTTCATTCCCTTCGCGATGATCTTTCCCTCGATGATTTTTGGCATGGCTGGTTCTCCTTGTCAAAATGGATCGTTTTCTGTCTACACCTTCAGAATGTGTCCCATCTTCCGTCTCTTGGTTTTGAGGTATTGGATGTTGTTTTCATTTGGCCGAATCTCGATCGGGACCCGTTCGGTAATCGTCAGGCTGTATCCCTCGAGACCGACGATCTTCTTCGGGTTGTTGGTGAGCAGCCGCATCTTCCGCACCCCGATGTCGGCGAGGATTTGCGCGCCGATGCCGTAATCCCGGAGGTCCTCTTTGAAGCCGAGCGCGATGTTTGCCTCCACCGTGTCTTGCCCATGCTCTTGAAGTTCGTATGCCTTGATCTTGTTGACGAGGCCGATCCCGCGACCCTCCTGGTGCATGTAGACGATCACCCCCTTGCCGGCGTCCGCCACCATCCGCATCGCTTGGTGGAGCTGATCGCCGCAGTCGCACCGCTCAGAGCCGAAGACGTCTCCGGTCAAGCATTCCGAATGGACGCGAACCAGGACTTCATCTTCCGGAGTGATGTCCCCCTTGATCAGCGCGACGTGCTGCATGTCGTCCACGTCGTTCTCATAGACGATCAGCTTGAACTCGCCGCCATACTGCGTCGGGATCGTTGCGGTCGCCGCCCGCCGGATCAGCGACTCGTGCTGCATCCGGTAGTCGATCAGATCTTTGATCGTGACGATCTTCAAACCGTATTCCCGGGCGAAAATCTCCAGATCGGGCATTCGGGCCATCGTCCCGTCGTCCTTCATCACCTCGCAGATGACGCCGGCCGGTTTCATTCCGGCAAGCCGGGCAAGATCGACAGAGCCCTCCGTCTGGCCGGTTCTCACCAGGACTCCGCCCTTCTTGGCACGGATCGGGAAAACATGGCCGGGACTGACCAGGTCCTCGGGTTTCGCATCGTCGGCCACGGCCACCCGGATCGTCGTTGCCCGGTCCGCCGCCGATATTCCTGTCGTAACTCCTTGTTTTGCTTCGATGGATACCGTGAAAGCGGTGCCGAAACGGGAACGGTTGTCCCGGACCATCGGCATCAGGCGGAGTTTGTCCGCATTTTCTTCGGTCAGTGTCAGGCAGATCAGCCCCCGTCCGTATCGGGCCATGAAATTGACCGCCTCCGGCGTGACGAATTCGGCCGCCATGCAGAGATCTCCTTCGTTTTCCCGGTCCTCGTCGTCGACGAGGATAACCATCTTTCCGCTTTTAATATCGACAATAGCCTCTTTGATCGTGCTGACACCCATATTCTCTCCTGAATGGGGGATTGTTCCCCATGGTTTTTGCTATTTTACAAATCCGTAACGGGCAAGCTTCTCCAAATCGATTCCCCCGGCGGTTCTCTCCATCGCTCGGGACGCGCCATCCGGGGCCGCTGTGATTAGTTTTTCCAGATAGCGGGCCAGGATGTCCGTTTCGATATTGACCTCATCCCCCGCCTTTTTGAAGCCGAGCGTGGTTGCGGAAGCCGTATGCGGGACGATGTTAACATAAAAACGATTCTTTTCACAGCGGTTGACGGTCAGACTGATGCCGTCCACCGTAATGGATCCCTTGGCGACGACATATCGGTCGAGCCCCGGGTCGATTCCGAAGCCGAAGACAATAGATCCGGCGCGCGGGGTCAACTCCGCGATTCTTCCAATGCCGTCCACATGGCCCAGGACGATATGCCCTCCGAGGCGGTCACCGACGCGCAGTGCCTTTTCCAGATTGACCCGGTCGCCCGTCGCCAGGTTCCGGAGCGTTGTCCGGGAAAGGGTTTCCGCGGAGATATCCGCCTTGAAGGTCCGGCCGACCCTGGAGGTCACCGTCAGGCAGGCGCCGCTGACCGCAATGCTGTCGCCGATCCGGACGTCGTCCAGGTCGAGCGAGGTCTCGACCTCCAGAAGCGCATCCTCTCCGCGGCGCATCAGGCGCTGGACGGATCCGAGCGCGGCCGCGATTCCCGAGAACACCGGCTATCCCTCCGCTTTCCCCCCCTCGCCATCCTTTTTCGTATGGAGGAGGTCTTTCAGTTCGATCAGAAAATCGCTTACATCCCGAAACTCACGGTATACCGACGCGAAGCGGACATAGGCAACGCCGTCGAGGGTTTGGAGCTCGCGCATGATCTTTTCACCGATGACCGCGGTGGGGATCTCCTTTCCCTGGAATTCCTGACAGGCGCGCTCGATGTTGTCCACCACGTTTTCGATGTCGTCGGTGCTGATCGGGCGCTTCTCGCAGGCCTTTTTGATTCCGGAGCGGATCTTCGTTCGATCGAACGGTTCCCGGCGGCCATCCTTCTTGACGACCATCGGCAGGACCTCTTCGACGAACTCGTAGGTGGTGAAACGCTTGCCGCAGCCGAGGCACTCCCGCCGTCTTCGAATCGCGTCGCCGTCTTTGCTGATCCGGGAGTCGCTCACCTTGTTTTCGCCATGGGCGCAAAAGGGGCATTTCATTTTCGGATCACCTCGATTTTAGCCTCCGCCAGCATCTCTTCCGCCAGCTCATCGCGGTATCCCTCTCCGATCACGATCCGGACGATTCCGGCGTTGATGATCATCTTCGCGCAGATGATGCAGGGGTGGTTCGTGCAGTAGAGGGTCGCCCCCTTCACGCTGACCCCGTGCAGCGCCGCCTGGATGATCGCGTTCTGCTCGGCGTGCAGCCCCCGGCACAGCTCGTGGCGTTCTCCCGAAGGGATGTGGTTCTGTTCCCGGAGACAGCCGATCTCCAGGCAGTGGCGGAGTCCCGAAGGCGCGCCGTTGTAACCGGTGGAGAGGATCCTCCGGTCGCGGACCAGTGCGGCGCCGACGCTGCGCCTCTGGCAGGTAGCGCGTTTTGCGACGAGCCCCACGATGTCCAGGAAATAATCGTCCCAGGCGGGTCGCGGGGATCTCCCGCCGCCCCGGTTTTCCCCCGGTCCACTTCCTCCCATTGGCCGGCGTTCCGCCGGGCCGTTCGCGGCGTCCCTATCGGTTTTCACGGATCCTTTCCGGGTAAAGAGGAAAGCAATCGCAGAGGGATCGGACCTCCTGCCGGATCTCCCTCAAGTATCTTTCGTCGCGGATGTTCCGGAGGACCTCGGAAATGAAGCCGGAAATGCGGACCATCTCCGCCTCCTTCATTCCCCGGCTGGTCACGGCGGGTGTTCCGATCCGGATCCCGCTCGTCAACTGGGGACCCTTCGTGTCGAAGGGGATCGTGTTCTTGTTGATCGTGATCCCCGTCCGGTCGAGGGTTTCCTGGGCCTCCTTGCCGGTGAGGCCCAGATCCGTCAGGTCGATGAGCAGCAGGTGATTGTCCGTTCCGCCGGAAACGAGGCGGAAACCGGCCTTGAGCAGTTCCTCCGCGAGGGTCTTCGCGTTCTTCAGGATCTGGGCCTGGTAGTGCCGGAAATCCTCGGTGAGGGCTTCCCGGAAGGCGACCGCCTTCGCGGCGATGATGTGCATGAGGGGGCCGCCCTGCATCCCGGGAAAGATCCTCGAATCCAGGGCCTGGGCGAATTCCCGCTTGCAGAGGATCAACCCGCCGCGGGGGCCTCTCAGGGTCTTGTGGGTGGTCAGCGTGACGAATTCGCAGCAGGGGACCGGAGAGGGGTGCAGGCCGGCCGCGATCAGACCGCCGATGTGAGCGATGTCGGCGAGGACGAGCGCCCCGATCGGATCGGCGATGGCGCGAAACTTTTCATAGTCGATCGTCCTGGGGTAGGAACTGGCCCCGACGACGATGATCTTCGGCCGATGCTGCTTTGCGAGGGATTCGACCTCGTTGAAATCGATGGTCTCCGTTCTGCGGTCCACCCCGTAGAAGACGCCGCGGTAGAACCGCCCCGAGAAGCTGGCCGGAGAGCCGTGGGAGAGATGTCCCCCGTGAGAAAGGTTCATTCCCAGGATTGTGTCCCCCGGCTGGAGGACCGTGAAATAGACGGCCATGTTGGCCTGGACGCCCGCGTGCGGCTGGACGTTCGCGTGCTCCGCCCCGAAGAGCCGCAAGCTCCGTTCGATCGCCAGCCGCTCGACGATGTCGACAAACTCGCAACCACCGTAGTAACGCTTCCCGGGATAGCCCTCCGCGTACTTGTTCGTCATGACGCTTCCCTGGGCCTCCAGAACCGCCTCGCTGACGAAATTTTCCGAGGCGATCATCTCGAGATTTCCCGCCTGTCTTCGGGTTTCCCGGCGGATTGCATCCGCGATTTCCGGGTCGGCCTGCATCAGATACGACATGAACCTTCTTCCTTCCTATGCGTCTCGAGACCTTTGAAAATCCTGCTCCCTCCGCGCGCTGTACATTTTTCGACCCGAAAAATCTACAATGCGCGCTTCCGGGACATGATTTTCAGTTTGGCAAAGGTCTTGTCTCATCTCCGGTGCCGCCCGAGGGACCCCGGATCAGAACCTTGAAAATCCGCGCTATCCGCGTTTCGAGGATCCGGTTTTCCGATCGGCGGCGCACACGTTTCTACGTTTTTTTCTCATGCAATTTCGATTCGGTTTGCCGGATCTTGTCGAGGCGTCTCTGGTGGCGCCCCCCCTCGAACGGCGTGGAAAACCAGGCCCGGACGATCGCGAAGGCCTCCTCCGGGGCCGTCCGCCTTCCTGCCAGGACCAGGATGTTGGCGTCGTTGTGCAGCCGGCTCAGCCGCGCCGCCTCCTCGTCGAGGCAGAGGGCTGCCCGCACGCCGGGGAAACGGTTGGCGACGATGGACATCCCCACGCCGGAACCGCAGATCAGGATCCCCCGCCGGTAAGCGCCGGTGGAGACCGCTTCGGCCACCTCCGCTCCAAAATCGGGATAGTCCACGGCCTGGTTGCTGTTCGTTCCCACGTCGGTTACGGAAAACCCCAGCTCCGAGAGCAGGGGCTTCAGCGCTTCCTTCAGGGAATAACCGCCGTGATCCGCCGCAATGATGACCTTTTCACCGCCCATTCCCGACACCCTCTCCATCGGTCAAAATGCCTTCAAATCGAGATGGCCCTGCCATTGGGCCGCAGCCAAGTCGTCTTCCTACTCCTCGAATCTGCTGAAGATCAGGACGGCATTCACCCCTCCGAAACCGAAGGTGTTGGACATCGCCGTGCGGATCGGCGTTTTTCTCGCCTGCCGGGGCACGTAGTCAAGATCGCAGTCGGGATCAGGGTTCTCCAGGTTGATCGTCGGCG
>DIKL01000125.1 GCA_002424545.1 Syntrophaceae bacterium UBA5619 | reverse complement strand
GCGTCGGTCTGGATGAAATTGTCATAGGGACCGGCGCCGATGACCCGCCCCTTGGCGCTGATGATTCCCGCCGTGATCGTGTGGTCGAGACCGAACGGATTGCCGATGGCGAAAACCCAGTCGCCGATCCGCGCCTGGTCGGAATTCCCCAGATGCGCGTACGGCAGTTTTCCCGGGGAATCGATCTTGATGAGGGCAAGATCGGTATTGGCGTCCCGTCCCTTGACGTCCGCCTCGTACTCCTTGCCGTCGGCCAGTTTCACCAGGATCTTGTCGGCCTTTTCCACCACATGGTGATTGGTGAAGATGTAGCCGTCCTCGGAAATGATGAATCCGGAGCCCAGACTCTTCTGCTTGAATTCACGCTCCGGCAGGTCGCCGAAGAAGCGCCGGAAAAACTCGTCGTTGCCGAAAAAGCGCCCGAAGGGCATCTCGCCCCCCATCGGGCCCATCTGCCGGCCCTTGAGCACCTTGGTGGTCGAGATGTTGACGACCGTGGGGCGGAGCTTCTCCGCCAGGTCGGCAAAAGACGCGGGGGCGCCCGCCGTATCGGCCTTTCCGAAGGACAGGGCCCAGGCCGGCCCCCATCCCGCGGACGGGGCGACGAATCCTCCGGTGAGCAGAAGCAGGCCTGCGGCAAACAAAACGATCCTGAAAAGTCGAAAAACCCGTTCCGTCCGTTCCATGGTGTTCCTCTCCTCTTCGACGCCGGTGCCCGATCGGCTTCAGACCCCTCAGGCCCCGCCGAATCCGATCACGACCCTGGACCCTTCCACGATGACCGGCACCTCCCGACGGCCGCCGGAATGCCGGAGCATGTCCTGCATCCGCTCCGCGTCCCGTCGGACATCGACATAGACGGCGCGCTCCCCGTAGGCCGACCTGGCCTTTTGGGTGTAGGGTCAGCCCGCCTTTCCGTAGATGATGACCTTTTCCGACATCGGGGTCCCCGGGCGCGGTCCATCCCCGGGATGATCCTGTCCTCCCGCACGGGAAAGACGCACAGCGCCATTTTTTCCTTTTTTATACCAATCTTTTTTTCTTTCCGCCACAGAAAATCCGCCCGCGCCTCAGGCGGCCGGCACTTGACGTGCGCCGGGCAACCGCATATAGTGCCCGCCACCAGTGCCGGCTTTTGGAGGAGATCATGCTCAAGATCAGGGGGATCGTACCGCTTGTCGTTCTGGCGCTGATCGCGGGGTGCGGGTGGAGCGACGCGGCCGAGACCATCCGGGACCTCCGCACCCTCCCGCAGGATGCGCGCGCCTATCTCTCCCCCGCAAGCGAGGCGCAGCCCGCCGCCACCGCGGAAGATCAGGAACGCCTGGACGCCCGGTACAACGAGCAGTTTCTTTCCCCCTGGCGCCAGACGCAACCCCGGCATGGCGTCGACGAGGTCGATCGGTCTTTCAAGCGGTACCGGAAGGCGCCGGGCTATGCGGAAAACGGACGCCCCCACACGCCCGAATGGATCGACGAACTCAGGACCCTGGCCCGGTTCGAGACCTATCCGAATGCCGGCTATCCGGGGATGACGATTCGGCCGGCGGACGTCCGGGTTTTGCCGACGAAAAGGCCGCGCTTCGGGGGGTTGAACGGCTATCCGTTCGATCTCTTCCAGCAGACGGCCCTGCCGGTCAACACACCGGTTTACGTGGTGCACGCGACGCGCGACAAGGACTGGCTGTTGGTGGAAACGGCCTGGGTCGTCGGCTGGATTCCGGCGGAGGATGTTGCCCGGATGAGCGAGGCGGGCATCCGGGCCTGGGAGCGGGGACCCTACGTGACGATCCTCCGCGACGCGGTCCCCGTGTACGGGGCGGCCGACGGGATGTTCCTCTTTCATGCGCCCCTCGGGGCGATGTTCCCCCTGGCGAAGGCCCGGGACGACGGCTGGGAGGTTCTCGTGACGGTGGCGAACGAAAAGCGCGAGGCCGTCACCCGATTGGCCTTCGTGGCTTCAGGTCCGGTCGCCAGAAAACCTCTGCCGCTGACGCCGCGGAACATCGCCGGGCAGATCAACGAGTTGATCCGTGAGCCCTATGGCTGGGGCGGCCTGAACGGCAGCAGGGACTGTTCGGCGACCCTGAGGGATCTCTTTGCCCCGTTTGGAATCTGGCTGCCCCGCAACTCCTCCGAACAGGCCCGTCAGGGGGGCGGGGTCATCAATCTGAAGCGGCTCAGGCCGGAGGTCAGGAAGGAGCAGATTCTGTCGAGGGGCATCCCCTTCCTGACCCTGCTGTGGGAACCGGGCCACATCATGCTGTACGTCGGCAGCGTCCAGGACGAGATTCTGGTGTTTCACAACTTCTGGTCCGTCAAGGCCCGGGACCGCAAAGGCCGTGTCCAGCAGAAAGTCATCGTCGGTCAGGCGGCCATCACGACCCTGCATCCCGGCGAGGAGCTGGAGGGGGAAACGGTCCGGACGTCCAACCGGCTCCATGCGCTCTGGGCCATGACGATGATGGTTCCCCCGGCGCCGTGAGCGTTTGCCGGGGGGAATCCGGCTCCTTGCTTCAGGCCGGATATTTTCCCTGGTAATGGGAGCCTTTCCAGCTTTTCTTGAGGGCCTGATTCAACTTCACGACGGTGTAGAAGTTTGGAATCCGTTTCAGGCTCCACAGGGATCTCATCAGGCGATACTGAGCGGTTGGGAATGAGTAGAGTTGTCCCTTGATGTAGTTGTTGCCCGTGTAGACCGTTTCGGGTTCAAGGCCGTTCATCCGGTGCACGACGTAGGAGAACCGGTATTTGTCCCAGTCCGCCGGGAAGTCCTGGTAGATCAGCCGTCCCTCGTTTTGCATCCGCTCCATCAGCCGGGTGCCGGGCAGGGGGGTCAGGATGCTGATCTGTACCATGTCGATGCCCGAATGAACGAGGAAATCCGCCAGTTTTTTGTAATAATCGGGAGACTCCCGGTCATTGCCGATGATAAACGCCCCCAGCACGGCAATGCCGTGCCGGTGAAACGCATGGACGACCTTTCGGTAATTCTCGATCCCGATCTTCAAATTGGCCCGCTTGTTCATTCCCCGGAGCATGTCTTCGCTGATGGATTCGAAGCCGATGAAAACGAACATGCACCCGGCACGGGCCGCCAATTCGATGAGTCGTTCATCGTCAGCGGCATTGATGGAGGTCTGCATCCACCATTTCTTGTTCAGTTTGCGCTGAATCATGCCCTGGAACAGTTCCATCGCCCGGCGCTTGTCTTCCGGGGTGTGTCCCACCAGATTGTCATCGACAAAAACGACATAGTCCCCCGTGCACTGAGACAGCTCGTCCAAGACATGCGCCGCACCGCGCTGACGGTAATGCTTCCCCAGATGTCGTGAGACCGAACAGAAATCGCAATCGAAGGGACAGCCTCGGGAGGTCTGCACCGCCTGCCACAGGTAATTCGGGTGCAGCAGATCGCGCCGCGGGGTGATGCCCGAGCGCGTCAGATCGATTTGAGGGCCGCTGTATTTCTGGGCCAGTCGCCCCTGCCCGAAGTCGTCCAGCACCTGCTTCCAGATCTCCTCCACTTCTCCCACGACCACCGCGTCCGCGTAGCGCAGGGCCTCGTCGGGCTTCATGGAGACGTGGATCCCTCCCATGACCACCTTGATGTTGCGCTCCCGATAGACGCGGGCGATTTCGTAAGCCCGGCGGATGTTGCTCGTAAATGACGTGATGCCGACCAGGTCCGCTTCTTCGAATGCAAACGTCTCGAAATTTTCATCAAGGATCCGGACGTCCCAGTCACTCGGCGTCGCCGCCGCCACGTAAGCCAGTCCCAGCGGCGGAAAGGTGGTAATCCGGCTCAACAGGTATCCGCTTTTCCGCCCCACCGGGCTTATCAGCAAAAGTCGTTTCATCGTGTTCGCTCTTACCTCAATGACATCCATGAATGCAACCGTTAAGTGGCGCGACGGATCGCGCCCCCCGGCCTTCCGGTCCTTTGCCGTGGATCAGGGTGCGGCCCGTCGAAAAATTTGACAACCGCCGGCAAAGCCGTTAAAGGGGTTGCGGCAGGCATGCCATCCCTTTGGCAAGGACAAACCCCATGCAGGAGATGCCTTTGGCAATACCGCGGGATTTTTACCTCATGGAACATGAAGAGGAAACGTATCGTCTCGAATCGAAGACCCGTCCCGAAGACATACGCCGTCAGGCCCGATGGTGCGGGATCAAACCGGGACAGCGCCTCCTCGATCTGGGTTGCGGTCCGGGCAAGACGACCGCGATCCTTCACGACCTGATTCAGCCGGGCGGGTCGATCGTCGGACTGGACGCCTCGCCGGAGCGGATCGCCCATGCACAGCGGTGCTACGGTTCCCGTGCGGGGATCGAATTCGCCGTCCACGACCTGCGCGAACCCTTAAGCCGCTTCGGCACGTTCGACGGCGCCTGGGTCCGCTTCGTCCTGGAGTATTTCCGGCGGGAAAGCCTTGAGATCGTCCGGAATGTTGCGGCCAGCCTGCGTTCGGGGGGAGGGCTGTATCTGATCGATCTGGATCACAATGCCCTCAATCACTACGAACTGCCGGCGCCGATGGCGAAAATCCTGCCCGAAATTTCGCGATGCCTGGAAGAAATCTACGATTTCGATGCGTACGCGGGTCGCAAGCTCTACGCCCACCTCTTCGATCTGGGTTTTGCGGACATCGCCGTCCACGTGACGGCCCATCACGTGATCTACGGTGAGAGCCTGGAAGTGGACAGTTACAATTGGATGAAAAAGATCGAGGTGACGGCCCCGCGTCTCACGGATCTTTTTTCCACGTATCCCGGTGGGTACGACCGCTTCATGGCGGATTTCAAGGAATTCTTCCACAACCCCCGGCGATTTACCTACACCCCCCTGATCCTGTGCAAGGGAAGGAAGCCCTGAGAGACGGGCCTTCAATCCCTGATGCCGGGATCCTCAAAATGAAAACGACCGCTCGTGAACAGCGCGATGCAGGCGTCCGCCACATCCGGATCGTATGCCACGCCCCGTTTGGCGCGTATTTCATCGAGCGCCTTTTCGATGCCTAACGCCGGCCGATAGGGGCGGTGGCTGGCCATCGCCTCGACGACGTCCGCCACGGTGATGATGCGCGCCTCGAGGATGATGTCTTGCCCGGCGATCCCCCTCGGGTAACCGGATCCGTCCAAGGTTTCGTGGTGCTGGTAGACGATCTGGGCAATGGGCGGCGTGAAATCGACCTTGTCCAGGATGTTGTACCCCGTTTCCGGATGATTTTTGATCAGGGCGAATTCGCCGCTGTTCAGCTTGCCCGGCTTGCTCAGGATCTCCGCGGGGACATTGATCTTGCCGATGTCGTGGATGAGCCCCGCCATGTGGATCGTCGTCACGCGCTCTTCCGGCAGCTCCATCTCGCGGGCGATGGCCGCGGCCAGGTCGGCCACCCGTCTTTGGTGACCGGCGGTGTAGGGATCGCGGGACTCGGCAATGAGCGAGATGACGCTGATCGTGCTCGACATGGCCAGCTGAAGCTTTTCGTAGCTTTTTTTCAACTCGACTTCGGAGCGTCTCAGATCCGTCATGTCCTTGAAGATGCCCACCAGGCTGTCCACACGTCCGTCCGCGTCGATATTGGGGGCGCAGTTGAAGGAAAAGTTGTGCTCGATCCCGGAACAGTCCCTGATCGTCAACAGGACATCCATCAGGGTCTCTTTGTTTTCCCTGACGCCTTTCAGCAACTGGACGAGGCGGTGGGAATCCTGTTCGTCGACGAATGCGGTCAGGGGGCGGGAAACGACCGCTTCCGGGCGATGGCCCAGGATCCTCTTCCAGGCCGGATTGACGTACAGCAGTTCTCCGCCCTTGTCCAAGGTAAAAATGATGTCCGGCGCGCTTTCCGCCAGGATCCGGAACCGCTTCTCCCGCTCCTGGAGCTTCTCGTAAATCCGGGCGTTGTTGATGCTGATCCCGATCTGGGGGGCGATCCCCATGAGCAGGCTGATGTCCGTCTGATTCAGCGAACGGTCCGATTTCAGGTTGTCCACCGCGAGCACGCCCTCGGAGCGGCCCTCGTAGGTGATGGGGACGCAGATGAAGGACCGGCTGCCCATTTTTCTGACGAAGTCCAGACTTCTCGGAGACAAGTCCAGTTCGATCTCGTCGACGTTGTTGATGAGGAGCGGGATCTGTTTTTTAAAACAGACGGCGAAGGCTCCCCGGGATTGGGGGTTGGTCAGGGAGAATTCCGTTTTCTTCAGATAGTCCTCGTAATCCGGGGAATAGCCGTAACCGATCGTGTACACGAGACGGGTGCGGCCACTGTTGGCCAGCATCACCATCCCCCGGCCGAATTCGAGATTCTTTTCCAGGGCGGACAGCAGATATTTCAGCAGCAATTCGGTGTCCAGGGCGCTGGAGACGTACTGCCCGATCTCCCTGATCAGGACGGCGTTGTTGTAACGGGCGTTGATCTGCTCCAGAAGGGTTTCTGCGGTGTCTCCGCTGGTTTCAAGGATTTTCTTCAGTTCCGCTTTTTCCAGCATCGAGGCCCGCAGGAGGGCGCCCAGGATCACCAGGAGGGCCACGGATGAGAAAACGAAGGCGTACCGGCCCGAGAGGGTGAAGATCAGGACAAGAAAGACGAACAGAGACGCAAGTGCCGTGCAGCCGCTGATCCGTTTCCAGAGGGAGGACCGGGTGGGCTCCCAGGTGATGATATACTGGCAGCGGTCTCCCCCGCGGTGCATGCAAACGGGGTGGTCGATATGGGGGAATCTGCCCGTCAGCAGTTTTGAAATGCCTTCCAGAGACCCCCGCCGGTTTTCACACTGGTAGGGCTTTTCTTCCACGCCGGGTTTTTGCCTGACGGTGACTTCCGCTTGATTGGTTTTCAACGAGCGCGCCTGGAGCAAACACGCCCGGCTGACCTGGTTATACAGTTTTGCAACGACCGAATAGGCCGTTTTCGGCGTGATGAAACCGGACACATAGTTTGCCATGGCCCCCGAGGCCTTCGAAAGGGGGGAAAAACGCCCCACTTCCAAGGCAATGTCCGGGTTTCCCGTCAGCTTCACCACCCTCTCATGGAAACGGTCCACCTGGTCCTGGTTGAACCAGTGCCCCCCGTCGTTAACCTGGTAGATGGTTATTCCGGATTCGTTCAGCATGGATTTTGTATCCAGGCCCGGATAGTGAATGTCGAGATACTCGACGAACGTCTTGATGATCCGGCTGTTGTAGAGGTCTGCATCGTTCACTTCGACACCATTTTCCCGAGAAGATGCTTGAGCAGAAACCGCAGGGTCAACCTGGTTTTGTTCTCCATGTATTCGACGTAGTCCTTACCATACTGGGTATCCAGTATCCAGAGGAGATACCGTTTTTCCACCGGTATCCCTTCCTGGGAGGGATACGTGTCGGGGTAGATCATGAGGGGCACGCTGTCCGTCTCATATTCGCTCGCCAGCCCGTCGAGGGCGGCGCTCAGGACCCGCCAGGGAAGGCCCGCCGGGTCGGTTACGACGACCTTGATGCTGTTGAGGAGTTCGGAAAGATTAAATCCGGGAGAGGAGCGGTCGACCACGAGCAGGGCCTTCAGCGTCTGTTCGTGGAGCAATTCGTAGATGTGACACTGCCGGAGAAACCCGTGCCTGCGATAGACCTCTTCCAGGGGTTCGCAGCCGGGGTCCGTCTGTCCGAGGCGCAGCACGTCCAGAAGCAGGCCGCCGGAGGCGTTCCGGTAGAATTGCTCCAGTTCCGGCAGGTGGCGGGTCTCGAACGCCCCAAGGCGCCAGCCCGGGGGCAGGGACGCCCGGGGTCCGTCCATCGGGCGATTCAGGTAGGCGAACAGGTCCAGGGAGCAGGCCCGGGGATTGCCGAGATCTCTCGCAAAACCGCCGAAGAAGAGATTGGTGAAGTAGTTTTCCGGCCGGAAATAGAACATCATGTGATCGATGCGAATCGAGGGATACCGATAGAGGCCGTCGAAGAACTTGAGGATGTTTTTCAGGACGAACAGCCCTGTCCGCTTTCCGCGCAACGGTCTGGCTGCAAGGTGATGGACCATCCAGGCCCGCTGATACGCGCGGAAAATGGAAACGTGGCCGTAAACCCGGTCATTTTCCTGCAGGGTGAAGTGGGCTTCGATGTCCTGATCCTCGCGGTACAGCCTGCGGTAGGTGTCCTTGAAGGCCTCGCGCGCGGATTGGATGAGATGGTATTTCTGGGGATAGATGAACCCCGTGTCGAAGAAGAACTCCCAGAGCGCGTCCATCTCTATCTCGCAGCTGAACCGGGCCAGGGAACTCCCCGAATGGACCATCAGGTGGCTGAGATGGCGGTAGGCACGGAAGTCCATGTCCAGGATGGCGAAACCGCAGCGAACCCGTCCCTTCGCGATCTTGCGCCGATAGATCACCTGCGCTGTGCAGGTGATGCCGCTGGCCCCGGCCGGCCGGATTTCCAGATTGTCGATGATCAACCCCGGCATCAGGACGGCGTCGTCCGCCTGTTCCTCGACGGCGAATCCGGAGAAGGTCAGGTCCGTGACGCTTCGCCGTATGGGCTTTCCGAGGCAGGGATGCACGAAATGAACGGACGGAGGGGGCGTGAGGCGCAGACGGGGCGTCCGGATCTTCTGTTTGCGGAAGCGCTTAATTTCCCCGCGCAGGGGCGCCAGAACCAGTTCCCTTTCCCGCAAGTTGCCCGTCTGGCGCAGGCATCGGCAGGGGCCGGAGAAGAGGATCCGTTCGCCCTTCCGCAGGCAGATCGTGATTGAATCGTCCGGGTTCATCCAGATGAAGGAAAGGCCGGGCTCCGCTTCAAGGCGGACACGGAAGGCGAAGGGACTGAAATCGACGAGATCGCCCCGGGCACTAAAACCGCTCTGCGTCAGCGTGACCTCGGTGTCCCGGCAGGCGTGCCGCCGGGCGCGCCGTTTGCCCAAAAGATATCCCGTCTCCGGCAGGGCGGCGGAGAACCCGGTTTCGTCACACCCCGTGAGCCGAACCGGGAACAGGACGAGCGAGAGACCGTCCTCCACGATCACATGGAGCGGCCGGGCGTTTTCGGAAAACCGCGGAGCGCCTTGAGCCCAGAGACAGCGGATCTCTTCCGCCGCGCAGGATTCCAGGCGGCCTTGAACGAGAAGATCTTCATGATGCTCGGGATCGCCGACATGAACGAGGATATTTCCGTTCATGAAATGGAGGCGGTGGATCGTGTTGATCAGATGCTTCTTGCCAATGACCGGGGCGGAACGGGTTGCTTCCAGCAGGTCCCGGTGGAGAAAGAGCCGTATCGGCATGAATGTTCCGCCCCCCTTACGCCTGCCGGCACGCCTGATGTCCGCGGCAAGGCAGACGTCTTTTTTGCCCCTCGATTCTCAATCCGGCTTGAACAACGATGTTGCGGGAATCGCCCCTTCATAAGCCTGCGCCCCCCGGGTCCGGGTTGCAGGCCGGCGGATGCCTGCGCTGAAGGAGGTCGTGATCTCTTTGGGTGGGATGTATACCGTCCAATCGTTTCGTTTGTCAACGGCTATTTGAAAATTTATGCCTTCGACAGGAACGCGTGGATGGCGCGGGCAGCCTGCTTGCCGGCGCCCATGGCGAGAATGACCGTGGCCGACCCGGTGACGATGTCGCCCCCGGCCCATACGCCCGGTCGCGTGGTTTCACCGTCCTCGCCCTTGACGGCGATGTAGCCCCGCCGGTTCGTTTCCAGCCCCGGCGTCGTGGCGGGGACGATGGGGTTGGCCGTGGTGCCGACGGCGACCACGACCGTGTCCGCCGCCAGGACGAACTC
>DIKL01000020.1 GCA_002424545.1 Syntrophaceae bacterium UBA5619 | reverse complement strand
GCCGGTTCACCTCCGCGCACACGCTGAACGTGAACGTCCAGGAACGGAAGGTCGGCGCGGACAACATTCAGATCAATGCCGCCTACCCGGTTCTCCGGGGACAGACCGACTCCAAATTCGAATTTTCCCTCGAAGTGATGAACAAAAGCGAGATGGAACGGACCTTCAACCTCGCCGCGGTCGGTCCGGAGAAATGGGAGATCAATTTCAAACCCGCCTACGAGCAGAAACAGATCTCCAGCATCCGCGTGAAAGAGGGGCAGAGCCAGACCGTGGCCGTCGAGGTCACCCCGGCGCAGAACGCCGCCGCCAAAGAGTATCCGGTCATCGTCGGGATCAGCTCCGGCGAAAGCAGGGCCGAGGTCAAGCTCACGGTTGTTCTCACAGGCACCTACCGGTTGGATGCCGGGACGCCGAACGGGATCCTGTCGCTTGAGGCCTATGCCGGAAAGCCGGTCACCTTTTCGCTGTTCGTGAAAAACACAGGGTCCGCCCCGAACCGAAACGTCAGTTTCTCCTCCTTCAAGCCGGAGAACTGGGAGACCACCTTTAAGCCGGAGAAGATCGACGTCCTCGCACCCGGCGAGATGAAGCAGGTGGAGGTCACGATCAAGCCGGGGCCGCAGTCCCTGGTCGGCGACTATTCCGTGGGCGTCATGACGAACGGCGAAAAAGCGGATAAGACGGTGGAAATGCGGGTCACAGTGAAGGCCTCCTCGGCGTGGGGGTGGATTGGAATCGGGCTGATTCTTCTCGTGATCGCGGGGTTGAGTTTCCTGTTCATCAAGATGGGGAGACGCTGAAGTGGAAAAAGAGATCGTCATCCGGACGGAAGAGCTGACCAAGCGCTACGGGGCGCAGACGGCCGTAAACCGCCTGACCCTCGAGGTGGCGGAGGGGGAGATCTTCGGATTTCTGGGGCCGAACGGGGCCGGCAAGACCACAACGATGCTGATGCTCCTCGGTCTGACCGAACCGACCTCCGGGACGGTCCGGGTCTGCGGTTATGATCCGGCCCGCGATCCGCTGAAAGTGAAGGAGTTGATCGGCTACCTGCCGGAAAACGTCGGCTTCTACGAAGACATGGATGCGCGACAGAACCTCCGCTACATCGCCCGCCTGAACCGGATATCGGATGCCGTTTCCGCCGGGAGGATCGACCGCCTTCTCGAAGAGATCGATCTCGCGAAGGAGGCGGGCAAAAAGGTGGGTTCCTATTCAAAGGGAATGAGACAACGCCTCGGGATTGCCGAGGTCTTGATCAAGGAGCCGAAAGTGGTTTTTCTCGACGAGCCAACGATCGGTCTCGATCCGGACGGGACGAACCGGATGCTCGATCTGATCCAGGGTCTTAGCCGGGATCGGCGGATGACGATCTTCTTTTCGTCTCACCTGCTCGACCAGGTCCAACGGATCTCGGACCGGATCGGGATCATGATCAAGGGAAAACTCGTCGCCGCCGGGCCGCTCGCGGAACTTGCGCAACGGGGGCTCGGGCTGGAGGCGGGGGAAGCGTACACCCTCGAAGAGATTTACATGAAATATTTCAAGGAGGCGTGACCTTGGGCGGGATTTTTACGATATACCGGAAAGAGATGGAGGACCATTTCAGCAGTATGCGGTTCCTGCTGATCACGGCGCTGATCGTCATGGTCGGGGTGATCATTGCCTCGATGGTCGGCATGTCCATGCAGGAGGAACTCAAGGGGATGGCCAAGCCGGACTTCATCTTCCTGCTGCTGTTCACCTCGACGGGGAAGCTCTTCTCCTTTGTCCAGTTCATCGGTTTTTTCGGTCCGCTGATCGGGATCATCCTCGGATTCGATGCGATCAACCGGGAGCGGACCGGCCGGACGCTGAGCAAGCTGGTCGCCCAACCGATTTACCGGGATGCGATCATCAACGGGAAATTCCTGGCCGGCATGACGATGATCACGATCGTGATGGTTTCGCTGGTGCTGATCATCGCCGGTCTGGGCATCCGCCTGATCGGTGTGGTTCCCGGCGCGGATGAGCTCTGGCGGTTGCTGATCTACCTCGTCCTCAGCATCCTCTACATCTCGTTCTGGCTGGGAGCGGCGATTCTCTTTTCGGTCGTCTTCCGCAGCACGGCCACCTCGGCCCTGGCGTCGCTCGCCGTCTGGATCGGCCTCTCTTTCTTCATCGGCCTCGGCGGGAGCCTGCTCGCGGATGCGGTCGCGCCGATGACGCAGACAGCCGACATGCAGCAGGCGGCGGACTCTTTCCTGAAGAATGCGGAGGTCCAGAGGGTGGCCTCGCTGCTGTCCCCGGCAACGCTATACGGGGACGCGACCTCGACGATCCTCGACCCGCTCCGGAAAACGCCGCGCTCCTTCGTGCTGATGGGACCGATGGAACGGCTGTCGCTCTCCCGTTTCCGGAACCCGCTTCCACTGGCGCAGAGCGTCGTGATCGTGGCGCCGTTTTTGATCTCCATCATCGCGATCACCTTCCTGTGCTTCGGGATCTGCTACGCCATCTTCATGCGCCAGGAAATCCGGTCGACATAGACCCGCTTGCTCGTGGTTGAACAGCCGAGGACCTCAACCGCGCCTTACCCAAATAAATCGTTCAGCATTTTCAGGTCGTCATACAGATGCCGAGTGATCAGGAATTTCTTCAAGACCATTTCCCTGCCGTTGGCGCCCAGGCGTTTGGCTTCCGCGGGATTTTCCAGGATGGAAATGATTCGTGCGGCGCCGGTCTTGATATCGGTCGGATCGATCAGATACCCGGTCTCGCCATCCGTCATCTGAAGCGGAATCCCACCCACGTTTGAGGCGACGACCGGCTTCTCCTTCCAGAGTGCCTCGGTGACGGTGAGCCCGAATCCTTCCCGGATGGATTTTTGAATGACCACCGACGAGATTCGCTGCAGAGCATTGACCAGAATGTTGTCTTCCACGGTCAGGAGGATGACATCGTTCTTCGCGATATGACTGTTGGCCTTCTGTAAGATCTTTTGGTAGATCAGGATGCCTTCCGGATCATCCGCTGCCATGCTGCCGCACAGGACGAGCCTGCAATCGATCTTGGCTTTAACGAGCTTGAACATCTCGATGACGTTGGCCGGATCCTTCCATTTGTCGAAGCGCGAAATCTGCGTCAAGATCGGCTTGTCTGTCGGAACGCCGTGTTTTTTGAGTGTCCGCCCGATGAGATCCTTGGAGATCTCTTTGTTTTTGGGAGAGAGTGGGTCGATAGCTGGATGAATGACCGAATACTCCATCGGAAGGTCTTCCTTCATGTATCGGGTATCGGATACGATCACGCGGTCGTAGCGAAGGATAAATCCCTTGAGGTAATCCCAGAGCTGCGGGTTGGGCCGTGAAAGATCGACATGGCAGCGCCAGATCCATGGCTGCTTGCGTTTGTAGAATCGAATGAGGGGGAGGGGCTGGGGATCATGGACGATGACGCAGTCCGCGTCAATTTGGCAGTATGACGCAAAATCCTGATTATTCTGGATATAGATGGTTTTCTTGATATCGCTCAAGTTGATCAGGTCTCCCTGGATCGCGTTATGGAATTTCTTGGTAATGGTAAAAAACTCCGGCGTACCGCGCAGGATCCGCCAGTCGACCGATACGCCGACATCGTTCAAAAGCGGAATCAGGGAATACAGCATCTCGGCCACGCCGCCGCCATAATAAGTGGAGTTGATGTGAAGGACCCGCAGCCCATACAGATTTTTGGCCATTTTCACAATGTCGGAGATCACCTTGTCTCCAACGATGCTTCGGTATTCATCGATTACTCGCATTTGCAGCCTCCGTGAATTCGTTCAATAAAGAACGGATGTCTGAATACACATTCACATTGTATCGAGCCTTGGAAATCTGTGTCCCCACTTTGACGGAAAAGGCCCCCTTCGGTAGGGCCGCAAACAGATCCTCATCCGTCCAATCATCTCCCGCCGCGAAGAGGAAGGAAAAGGAGGCCGAGTGAAAGAATCGCTGGAAGAAGGCCCCCTTGCTGATCCCGGTCGATCGAATCTCCACACATTTGTTTCCCGGCAGGACATGAGTGCGAAGGTTGGTGGTCAGGTTGGAGAGCATATCGATCAATTCATGCGCGGCGGTTGAAGCCGACTCGCTTTCCGCTTTGCGGTAATGCCAAACCAGCGAGAAGTCCTTCTCCTCGATGAACGACAGAGGGATTCTGTCCACATACAGGTTCAGAAGCGGGCGGATCTCCTTCTTCCATGTATCATTGGGAGGAACGATTGTCGGTTCCCAATCCTCGGTGGGAGAGCGCTTCACCCAACCCCCATGTTCGGCAACCAAAATGGCGTTGATATCCTTGAACCACGTTCCCAGGGTTCCCCTGTCTCGGCCGCTGACGATCACCAGCGTGGTTTGCGGAATGGCCGTCAGTCGATTCAATGTGATCATCAGCTCGTCGTCCGGAACGGCCCGATCAGGTTCATCGGCAAAAGGGACGAGAGTGCCGTCATAATCGATCAGAATCAGACGGCTTTCCGCAATCGCAAATTGGGTGACCATATTCGCGCGTGATGCGGCATCGAGATGCCTCACCCCGAGTTCCTCCGTGATTTCCTTGATCTCCCGCAATCTGGTCAAAAAATGATGGGTCCATCGTTCGATATTGTGGGTTTGCAAACGTTCCCGCATGGAACGGTTGCGACGTTGCTGTTCTTCGGGCGGCATCGTCAGGGCATGGTGCAGTCCTTCGCAGATTTCCTCCTCGTTATTGGGATTGACCTGGATGGCCTCCACCAACTCTTTTGCAGATCCGGCCATCTCGCTGAGGATCAGCACGCCGGTATTGTCCTGTTTGACGGCCAGGTATTCTTTTGCAATGAGATTCATTCCATCGCGAAGCGGTGTGATGAGCGCTACATCGGCAATGTCGTAAAGGCCGATCAACTCGCCGAAGCTGAGAGATCGATAAATGTAGCTGATCGGAGTCCAGTCGAGCGACCCGAATTCGCTGTTGATGTTGCCGACACATTCATCGATTTCCCGCTTGAGTGTGGCGTAACGCTCGACCCGTTCCCGGGATGGAACAACGACGAGCACGAACACGCTCCTCTCGCGCCATTGCGGATACCGCCGGAAGAACAGCCGGATTGCGCGGAGGCTTTGCGGAATGCCTTTCGTGTAATCCAGGCGGGAAACATTGAACACGGTCTTCATTGTATTCATTCGGCGGATCTTTTCGATTTCCCTTTGGAGTGAAGGATTGCGCACAGCCGTCGAATACTTTGCAAAGTCGATCCCCATGGGGAATACATCGACCTGTAAAGCGCGCTTGCCATCTATAATCTGACCGAGATTGTTGTCTATTCCCAGTGTCCGACGCACGCAGCCGAGGAATGCCTGTGCGTAATCATGCGTGTGAAAGCCGATCAGGTCCAAGTTGAGCATGCTCTCCAGGATTTCCCGATGCTGAGGCATAAGGCGAAAGATGTCGTATTGCGGAAAGGGGATATGGAGAAAGAATCCCATCGTAGCGTCGGGAAGGTGTTCGCGAAGGTACCGTGAGATCAGCAGGAGGTGGTAATCGTGGATCCAGATGGTGTCGCCGGACCTGTAAAACTCGAGCACCTTCCGGCTGAAGAGCTCATTGGCTTTTTTGTAAGCCTCCCATTCGACCGACGAATACTTGGCGTTGCTTGGGAGGGAGTGAAATATGGGCCAGAGGGTCCGGTTTGAAAAACCCTCGTAATAGCGTTCCGAAACCTGTTCGGACATAAAAACGGGGTGATAGTTATAAGCCCCCATGAGTTTTTTGCTGATTGCCTGCCGGTCCTTCTTTGCGACAAATCCCGGCCAACCGATCCACAGGGTCTCGTACTCGTCATGCAAAGAGAGAAGCCCGCTCACCAACCCCCCGCTGCTGGGCGCCACTTCAGGAATGTCCTCACGATACCGGATCGTCACCGGAAGTCGGTTGGAGACAATCAAAATTCTTTTTTTATTGAGAATATCCATAATGGAATTTTTATCCCTATCCCCGTCGTTTCAGTAAACGACCACCGGTTGAAGACGGGTTTGGTCATCCTTGCCTATGTTGATTCCCGCACCGGCTTCCGCTGCGTATCGCAAACCTCCATATTCGAGAAGTAGGAATCCATCCGATCCCGAAGCAGCTTGAAAGTGACCAGCTCTTGGCGGGGGATCGGCCAGCCATCAGGAATTTTTGTCTTCAGCGGATTGACGCATTGATCACGGATCCTGAGTTCGTAGTGGAGATGGGGTCCCGTGGCAAGACCGGTTGATCCGACATTGCCGATCATCTGGCCCTGCTCCACGCGCCTACCTTTTTTGATTCCCTTGGCAATTTTCGATAAATGGCCGTAGGTCGTTTTCCAGCCATTGGGATGTTTGATGATGACCATGTTTCCGTAGGAACCCTTTCTGCCGGCAAACAGGACCGTCCCATCGCCGACGGTGGAAACAGGGGTTCCGAATGCTGCCGCGTAATCGAGACCATGATGGGGCCTTCGGATTTTGAGAATGGGATGAAAACGTCCCTTGGAGAAGCCGGAGCTGATCCTCCGGAAATTGAGAGGCGTTTTTAAAAAGGCCTTTCGTAGTGATTTTCCCTGCTCGTCATAATAATCGGATTTGCCCTCATGTTCGAAACGATAGGCCCTGAAGATCTCGCCGTCGTTCACAAAATCAGCGCCGACAATATTTCCATACCGGACGAAGGTCTCATCGTGAAACAAACCTTCGACGATGATGCGGTAGGAATCGTTCTTTCGCAGATCAGCCGTAAAATCGATATGACAGGCGAAGATATCCGTAAGCTGCAAAGCCAGCAGCAGATGCTCATGGTCCTGGCCGATGGAGGAGATCAGGTTGTCTTCGATGGTCCCAGATAAGGCCAGAAGTTTTTTTTGATACGCGATATCGACCTTTTCCGCTTGAAAACCTGTTGAGATTTTCCGGATTTTCAGAAGAGAATCCCGGTTGATCCGGTAAATGAAAGAACGGACCCGATTCTGACCGTCAACAGTCACCGTGTAAGACCGTCCGGGATGTACTGTCCGCAGCGGATGAACCTTGGCCGCCACTTCCCTCATCGCAAAAAGCTCCCGGATGTCGAGGCCGTGCTTGGCGAAAATGGCCAGGAAGGTCTCTCCTTTCAGGACCTGATCCTGAATGGCACGGAGCTCCGGCATGACCGGGGAAGCGTTTTGTTCGGTATCGCCATCAAACGACGGAATGATTTTAAGGCCCAGACATATAACGACCAAAACCGCCAAGGCCAATAGCAGCGTCATTTTTCTTTTCAAACGTCAAACCCTCATCAAAAAATCCCCACGGGAACAGGGAATGTTTCCGTCTCATTTGATAACCATGGATGGTCTTATGCTGCAAATGGTTTATCTGCTTTTGCCGCGATTTCCCTGTTCCGCAGGCCGGTTCGACTCCGGGGATAAAATGAGTTTTGGCGGAATTTCCTGTGCCCCGAGGATATGAACCAGTTCGTCCAAGCTTGCGGATATGCCTCTCAGTTTCGTGAGCGGCAGAACCTCCAGCCTGGTCACCAATAAATGCTGCGCAACGCGCGGTGCTTTTGCCAATATCTCTTTACCGGCATCCGTCAGTTCTATTTTCACAACTCGCCTGTCTTGATTGGTGCGTATCCTTTGGATGAGACCCTGCAATTCAAGACGGTTCAGTATTCCAACCACCGTAGCAGGTTGAATATACATTTTGGCGGCCAAATCGGACACCCTGACCGAAGAGAGTTCCCCGATCAGTTTGATGGCCCATAACTGAGGTCCGGTCAGACCGGTTTCACGTTTTGACTTTTTTGAATGTTCATGGATGACCTGAAACACTTTCCGGATATCATTAATAATTTCGGTAATCACCCATGATTTTCTTTCCATAGAAACTCCTGGACTGTTGAATATATTTGCTTCTTATTACATATTTTTTATTATGCTTCAAATTATTTATGATAATATGATTTGAATACAAATGATTTAGAAGCTATATGTTAAAAATTATGGGTGGCATAACAAACCGAACTCAAATACAATGTAAACCCTAGACTGGTAAGATCGTCACCAGTCGAGACATCGACAAGCTGAATGGAGTATCCTGGTGCAAGTCATCATTTTTACCGACCTCGACGGCAGCCTGCTGAACCATGCGGACTATTCCTTTACAGAAGCGATGCCGGCTCTGGCAAGGATCAAATCGTCCGGCATCCCACTGATCATGACCACGAGCAAGACCCGCCGGGAGGTTGAATCCCTGCAGTTGGAGATGGGGGTGTGGGAACCTTTTATCGTCGAAAACGGGGGCGGCGTTTTTTTCCCCTCCGGATATCGAAGACTGTCGATCGGGGATGGTCAGCAACGGGATGGCTACGCCCTTGTCGCCCTGGGAACGGGTTATTCCCGCGTGCGTGAATTTCTGGGAAAGGCCAGCGGGCGATTTCATCTCCGGGGCTTCGGCGACATGGCCCCGGCCGAAATCGCCGAACGGACCGGACTGCCGATCGACCGGGCGGCTTTGGCCAAGGAACGCGAGTTCACGGAGCCCTTCATCCTGTTGCGGCCGGATGAAATCGGTCCATTGAGCGGCATGGCGGAGGCGGAGGGTTTTGCCGTGACCCGGGGTGGTCGTTTTCATCATTTAATGGGCAATAAGCAGGATAAGGGAAAGGCCGTCCGAATGGTTCGTGATATTTTCCGGCGAAACTCCGGCACGGCGTTGACCACCATCGGCCTGGGCGACAGCGAAAACGATCTGGCCATGTTGGCGCAGGTAGACGTCCCGGTCCTGATCCCCCGTCCGGGAAAAGGCCATCTGGATGTCCGACTGCCGGGAATGATCCTGGCAAACAAAACCGGTGCGAAGGGGTGGAACGATGTCGTGCAGAAACTTCTGAACGAACAAAGCGGGACACCATGGGAGCAGGATCACCAACGGGAGGATTTATGACAAAAGTGACCCGGTTTTCAACGGCCTTGCGTCCGCACGTCACGACGAAGATCGAGCAGCTCGGATATGCGGATATCGTGGTTGGCATTCCCGCTTATTTCAGCGGAGTGTCCATCGTCCACGTCATCAAAACGGTCGTTAAGGGGATCGAGCTGTACTACCCCCACTTGCGGGCGGTCATCATGGTTTCGGACGGCGGATCGACCGATGATACCCGAGACCTTGCCCGCACCGTCGATCCCAAGTCCTACAATATCGAAAGCATCGTCACCATCTACCGGGGCCTTCCCGGCAAAGGGTCGGGATTGCGGGCGGTCTTCGAAGTCGCCGTCTTCCTCAAGGCCAGGGCCGTCGCCGTCTTCGATTCCGACCTGCTTTCGATCACGCCGGAATGGCTCCGAAACTTTCTGGAACCTGTCTTTCAAGGCTACGACTATGTGGCGCCTTATTACAACCGTTACAAACTTGACGGAACCATCACGAACACCATCGCCTACAACCTGACACGGGCGCTCTACGGCCGGCGGATCCGGCAGCCGATCGGGGGGGACTTCGGCATCTCCCCAGCCCTGGTCAAACACTATCTCAGCCAGGATGTATGGGCGACGGACATCGCCAAATTCGGGATCGACATCTGGATGACGACGTCGGCCATTGTCGGAGGATTCCGGATCTGCCAGGCCAGGCTGGGCGCGAAGCTCCATGACCACAAGGACCCCTCGACCGATCTGGGACCGATGCTTCGTCAAGTGGTGGGAACGACATTCCAGTTGATGGACCAGTACCACGACCACTGGATGAAGATCAGAGGATCGGCGGACATTCCCACTCTCGGAGAGTTCACCGGACAAAAGGCAGAGGAGTTCGATATCAATCAGGCCAATCTCATCGAGTATTTCAAGGTCGGTTTTAACAATTTCGGCGGCATGTGGGCGAACATCATCGAGGAACGCGACCTGGAAATCATCCGGGAACTGGCGCGGACCGACAAAAACGAATCCTTTCTCATGCCCATCGAAAGCTGGGTCCGGATCGTCTACCGATATGCGAACGCCTTCCACAGAACGCCACGGCAGCGCTTCAAGGTTCTCGATACCTTGACCCCGCTCTACTGCGGGCGAGTCGGCTCCCTGATCAATGAACTGCGCGACAAGACCCCGGAGGAAGCGGAGGCTCATTTCGAACAAAACGCGCTGGTATTCGAAACGATGAAAGACTACCTGATCGGGCTTTGGGTAGGAAAGGAGTGATGAAAATGGCCGATTTCTGCCAGAACGGGATCATTACGACCCTTCAGAAGTTGCGGGACAGGCCGGTTGAACAGATCGAAACGGAACTCAAAACGATCGCGCGGAAACGGAAAATAGTGCTCCTCTTACCCGCGCTGGTGACGGAATTCGATGGCGCGGCCATGCCGAAGATCATCGAGGAGCTCAAAGGGGTGGATTATCTCGGCAGGATCGTTCTGTCCCTGGATCGGGCGGATGAGCGGCAGTTCAACAAAATTCGGAAAATCATGTCTGTTCTGCCCGTGGACGTACGGGTGGTTTGGCATGACGGGTCTCGCATGCAGGCGCTCCAGAAAGAGCTGAAGAACGCGGATTTCAATTTGGACAATCCCGGAAAAGGCCGCTCCGTCTGGATGTCCCTCGGATATATCCTTTCGGATCAAGATGTCTATGCCATTGCCCTGCACGACTGCGACATCGTCAACTACAAGCGGGAAATTTTGGCTCGGCTGATCTATCCGGTTGTCCACCCGGCTCTCAGCTTCGAATTCAGCAAGGGATACTACGCCAGGGTTACCGACAGGCTCTATGGCCGTGTGACGAGGCTTTATTATACCCCCCTGATCCGCACCCTGAAACGGATCCTGGGGTACAACGCATTCATCGAATACCTCGACAATTTCCGGTATGCCCTTTCGGGTGAGTTTGCATTCGATATCAGCCTCGCCCGGGGCATCCGTATCTCGCCGACATGGGGGCTGGAGGTCTCGCTGCTCAGCGAGGTCTATCAGAAGACCTCGGCCAACCGGATCTGCCAGGTGGAGATCATCGACACCTACGAGCACAAGCACCAGATCCTGCGAAAAGGCAAGCCCACCGAAGGGCTGATCCGCATGGCAACCGAGATCGGAAAGGCGCTGTTCAGGGTTCTGAGCCAGGATGGTCTGGTGATGAGTGAAGCCTTTTTCCGGACCCTTCTGATGACCTATATCCAGGAGTCCCGAATCGCCATCGAGAAGTTCCACGCACTGGCCCTGCTCAACGGTCTGAACTACGACCGGCATGAGGAGATCGAGGCGGTGGATGCATTCGTCGGCGCCATGAAGTTGGCCATTGACGAATTCGTCGGCGATCCGGTCGGTATTCCCATGATGGCGGCCTGGGTCCGAGTTGAGGCGGCCATTCAGGATTTTTCGGAAAGACTGAAGGAGGCCGTGGAGAAGGATAACCGATAGATCAAAGGCGGCATAAAAACTACAGGACAGAATGAAAAATTTTTCGAAAACCGCTCATGGATGGATGCCAACAAGCCAAGCATTGGAGGGAAGAAGATGAGAAAAAAGAGAATGCTGCGGATAGGATTAATCACTTTGTTTTTGTTTCTGTCTTTTGCATTGTTTGCAGGTTGCGCTAAAAAAGGCCCCACGAAGAGTGAAGCATGGATCCACGGGGGACAGAAACCCACGGTGCAGGCTCCGACGCCGGCCTTAACGGACGACAAGGAGACCATGAAGAGCGCGTTGCGCGAGCAAACGCTCGACGATCAGGGGATAAGAAAACAAACGCTCACAGATGAGCGGAATGCGGGAAAAGCTTCCGAAGGCGCCGACAGGGAGGCCGTGGAGAACGAAGCGGCGATTCTGAAAGAACTCCGGATTCCCGACATTCATTTCGATTTCAACGAATACAAGCTTCATCCGGAAAACCAGGCAGTCCTGAAGGCAGCCGCCCAAGCCTACCTGAAGCATACAAATTACACGCTTGTAATCGAAGGTCACTGCGATGAGCGAGGTACCACGGAATACAACCTGGCGCTCGGCCAGAGGCGTGCCGATGAAACGGCAAAATTCTTGATTGACTTGGGCATCACGCAGGTGCGTATCAAGACAATCAGCTATGGCAAGGAGAGGCCTCTGGATCCCGGGCATGACGAGACGGCCCTGGCCAAGAACCGAAGGGTCCACTTTGTCGTATCCCAACCGGTGAAGCAGCCCTGATTGCTGAATAACTCTTCATGTATATAATCATCCCAAAAAGGTGTATGAGAAAAATCGCTTCGAACATGGCGTATCCGGACAATGCGCTATTCCATGATGGCCGATTGCAGGAAAATGGACAGGGGTTGGAACAACAGATTCGATGAATAAAAGTCTGCTCGAAGAGTCGGTTCTCTTTATCAGTGTCTTAAAATGGGTCATTCTGGCAACCGGGATCGGAATAGCCGTCGGTTTATCCACGACGGTCTTTCTGAAAATTTTGGACTTCAGCATTTCCCGCATTCAGGTTTCCCCGCATTTCTTTCTATTGTTGCCCGCGGGTCTGTTTATCAGCGCCATTGCCGTCAAATATTTTTCTCCCGATGCAAAAGGATATGGAACGGAAAAGGTGATCGAAGCCGTTCACAAGCACTCGGGAAAAATGTCGGCCATCGTCGCGCCGGTCAAACTATTCGCCACGATCGTCACCACCGCAACGGGGGGATCCGTCGGACAGGTTGGCCCATGCGCGCAGATTGGAGGGGCGCTGTCATCTCTATTTGCGGATATCTTGAAATTCGATGCCAATGATCGGAAAAAACTGGTCATCTGCGGGATCAGCGCCGGCTTTGCCTCCGTCCTGGGGGCGCCGATTGCCGGCGCCATTTTCGGGGTGGAGGTTCTCTTCATCGGGAGCATTCTCTATGAAGTGCTGCTGCCCTCTTTCATATCGGGCATGATCGGTTATCAAATATCCTCCTATTTCGGAATCAACTATTTTCAGTATCACCAGGATTTTATCCCGGCTTTTTCAGAGGCGTTCTTTTTGAAGGTTGTCCTCGCGGGCATTTTTTTTGGAGTTTGCGCGGCCGTCCTGATCGAGATTCTCAAAGGCATCGATAAATTGGCGGGCCGGATCAACCTTTGGGCACCGCTGAAGTCACTGGCAGGCGGCGCCCTTCTTGCGGGATTGACGTTTCTGACATCAACGAACTATCTGGGGCTGGGACTCGAAACGATCAAGATTGCGATCAGCGGAGCCAAAATCGTCCCCCATGCATTTCTCATGAAGGCCATCTTCACCGGGATCACCTTCGGTTCCGGAGGCAGCGGGGGGATCATTACCCCCATACTTTTCATGGGCGCCGTCGCCGGAAGCGTCTTCGGCGATTTTTGGGAATTGAATCGCGGAACCTTTGCCGCCATCGGCATGGTCAGCGTGTTGGCGGGCGCCGCCAATACCCCGATCGCCGCCAGCATCCTGGCCATGGAACTCTTTGGTCTGGAGATTGCCCCTTATGCCGCCGTTGCCTGCGTCGTCAGTTTCTTAATGACGGGCCACCGCAGTGTTTTCCCGACGCAGATTATGGGGTTGCAGAAATCGTCGTCCGTCCATGTGGAACTGGGCAATGAAGTGGAAACGGCGGAAACGCATTACGAACCGAGGGAAAGGAGCTTGATCGGCATCGGTCTGCGACTTTACGATAGAATTAAGAACCGCAAGCGCGTCGGTTGAAGATTTCGGCGTCGGGACTTACGGGCGGGAAGGCGTTGCATTTTCAACGTCGCCGGGGGCCTGGTTGAAGTCGCATCCGGGGTATGCGATGCGACCGTGGTAGTAACTGGAAAGAGTTTCCAAAAAACTTTCGGCAATCCGATTCAATTCCGCTAGCGTGATGTCGCATTCCGAAAATTGTCCCTCTTGCGTCGTATCCGTGATGATCTTTCGAATCAGTTCGCGCAATTTTTCCTCGGAATGGTCGTTGAGTGTCCGCGCGGCGGCTTCGATGCCGTCGGCCAGCATCAGGATGGCCGCGGCTTTCGTTTGCGGTTTGGGGCCGGCATAACGGAATTGCTCTTCAGGAACTTCAGCTCCGGACGCCGCTGCCTCCTGCTTGGCCTTCTCGTAAAAGAATCGCATCAATTTGGTTCCATGATGCTGGGGAATCAGCTCGACGATCGCGGAAGGAAGATGCGCCTCCTTCGCAAGGGAGATGCCGCAAATGACGTGGTTCCGTAAAATTTGGACACTCTCCCGGAGACGGATCCCTTCATGGGGGTTGCCCTCCTTCTGGTTTTCGACGAAGTATTCGGGTTGAACCGTCTTGCCGATATCGTGGTACAAAGCGGCAATTCTCAAGAAAAGCGGGTTTACGCCGATGGCCTTGGCCGCCCCCTCACAGAGGGTGCCGACGGCGATACTGTGATTGTAGGTTCCCGGAGCCCTCAAGATCAACTCCCGAATCAGCTTGATGTTCAGGTTGCCCAGTTCCTCAAGCCGCATCTCTGTCGTCACCATGAAAATGCGTTCGAACAGCGGAAGCGTGAACACAAGAAAAATGGCGTTGAGAAGCCCCGACAGGAATGCCAGCGCGGCCCCGAAACCGCCGCTCGTCAGATCGGGCGGCGCCGGTTCGATCGTTCGGAGAATCAAAAACAATACCGCCGCGGATAATCCGATTTTACATCCGGCCCCGATGATCCCGATTCGCTGCGTGGACTTTCGCATGAAGATGATTCCGGCCAGGTTGATCAGGAGGATGTAGAAAAAGCCGTAAGCGTCCGTTCCGGTGGCCTGCACGGCCAGAACACAGAAGAAGAGGATAAAAATCTGCGCGCATCTCCTACCCGCCAGAAGGGTGACCAACATGGAACCGTACGCGAAGGGCAACAGGTAAAAGTAAAAGGCTTTATCGTTGAACGGCGAGGCCTGGAAACTTTGGCTGACGGATTCGCAGACAAACCATGAGGCTTTCAGCAGCAGGAGGTTTACCGTCAGCGTAAGAATCAAAAAAACCGTCAGCCTGAAATAGCTCCATTGGTTCAGCGTGATGAAGCGAATGAAATAGGCAAAGACCGCCAGGAGGATGCCGATCAGAAAAGCCATCCCGCCGGTTTGCTTCACTGAGAAACCGGCGGGAGAGAGCTTGCGAATGGCGTCCATCTGAAGCAGATGGTCCGCTTCGACCTCGTCGCCCTGACGGAGAACAACCTTCCCTTTCTTGAGCTTGCGAAGGACATGATCGACATTCTTCACATCTTCCTGCTGTCTGGTCTCCGTCATCGATTCGTCAAACGCCAGATTGGGAACGATCAGACTCTCCAGGATTCCGCGAATATGCGGGCGGCTGGCGACGGCAATCCGTGAATCCTGGTTGATCCGCTGGTTGACTTTGCTGCGGACCTGAGAAATGGTCGAAAGAAGGCTGATGGGGACGGTTTCCAGCTTGCTCGTAACGATGTCGACCTTGTGAACGTATTCTTTCCCCTTGGTGAAGCGGGTGTCGTCGGGAATGAGCTGCGTAGAAAAGACATCCTTCAGCAACAGGGTGATCTGATCCTCCAGGCTCCGCTTAAAATCCTCCCTCACCAGAAAAGAAAGCAGATCATCCGCCGGCGGTTTTATGCCGAGATCCTGCATGATCGAACGGAGGTCCGCCTTCACTGCAGTCGGCAGGGTTCGAAACAGACGGCGACGTTTCTTTCCGGAGGATTCCTTTCCCGCCGGGTCCAGCCCCAAAAGGATCCGGGATCGGACAAATGCCGCGTTCAGCCTGGCCGCCTGGTCATCCTGCAAAGAGGGGTTGAATCGATACACCGGCAGAGCCTTGGCTTTCACCTCCGTTCGACGGGCCTGGGTGGCGGCTTCATCCTCAATGAGGGCATCCATCGGAACGACGATGTCCGCACGGGCGATGTCGCCGGGTTGATACGCTGGGGCGCTGAAATGGCTTTGGCGGGTCAGCAAGACGCTGAAAAGCACGGAAAGGAAAATCAGCAAACCTGCCAACAGGACGACCTGCCATCCGCTTAAAGGGCCGTCCTTTCTCCGTGGAGTGCCGGAGGCGACAAGTTGGATCCGTTTCAGTAGATTCATGATCCCCATTCAGGCCGGGTTTAAGAACATCCCGGAATCAAATGATCCGGGACCTGAATCGCGACGACCTCCCCACGGGCACAGATCTTTCCATTGGCGGACAGCGTCGATTCCACGATCACCTTGCGTCCCTTGATCTCCTTCACCCGGCCGCGGATTTCCAGCGGGACGCCGAGCGGCGTCGGGAGAAGGTAATCGACGCGGAGGGAGGCCGTAAGGAAGCGCAGCGGCGGATCCGTATCCATTTCCCGGCCCTCGGAACGGTATCTGGCCGCCGCGGCGGTACCCGTACCGTGGCAGTCGATGAGCGAGGCAATCAAACCCCCGTAGACAAAGCCCGGAATGGCCGTGTGGCAGGGGCTGGGAGTATGGGTACAGACCGATTCATCTCCATCCCAGTAACTTTTGATCTTCAGCCCCGCATCGTTCAGACGGCCACAGCCGTAGCAGTGGCTGAAGTGATCCGGGTAGTAATCCTGAAAGGCCTTTTCTCGCATCGGCTTTCTCCTTTTCGCATCTTTCCCGCTGATCGCACAACAAAGCTTGCGAAGGATCATATGCGTTTTTGAACGGAATATCATTCTTTTTCTGTCATCCTTTTTCTTGACAAAGCAGGGGGCAATCTTGTAGAGGCTTCCCGTATAAAGGAGTGATTCATCAGAATGAGAAATCTGTTGCTTGTCTTCACACCGTTAATATGAGGCGATGACAGAGAACCCGGGCGGTTCTCCGGAGAATGTCGTCCTGCCGTTTCTCTCCCGCCAGCCGATTAGCCCCCTGAGGCACGTGCCGTGGAGATCACGGCATGGCGCGATCAGGAGGCGATTTGCTCCCCCGATATCCAAGAGTCGAGACCATATTCGGAAAGGTCCATAGCGATTTCCTCAGGGCGTTGCCTCCTCTGAGATTCCTGACGAGCGGTCCGGTCTGCATCGAAATTCCTTCGGATGTGCGGCATCGTCGATCTCTCCAATGCAAGAAACTTTGATCCGCCGGGGTGCTGCGTCTTGTCGCTGCCGATCCCAACGGATCCGTGAATATCATGCAAATCGATGGAAGGAGGTATGCAGTGAAAGGAATCAAGAATATCTTTGCGGGACCTTGGGGAATCGTCGGCGTCGGAATCGTCATCGGGATTTTGGCGCCGACGCTCCAGAAATCGGGAAATCCCGGCAACATGGGGGTCTGCGTGGCCTGCTTCGAGCGGGACATCGCCGGCGCTCTCGGCCTTCACCGGGCGGACGTGGTGCAGTACATCCGTCCCGAGATCATCGGCTTCGTCCTTGGGTCGCTGACGGCCGCCTATCTGTTCAAGGAGTTTCGTCCCCGTCTCGGCTCGGCGCCGATCGTCCGGTTTGTCCTCGGCGCTTTCGCGATGATCGGGGCGCTGGTGTTTCTCGGATGCCCCTGGCGGGCGGCGCTTCGTCTCGCCGGCGGCGACGGCAACGCGATTCTCGGTCTTCTGGGCCTCATCTTCGGCATCTGGATCGGCACGCTGTTCCTGAAAGGAGGATTCAATCTCGGACGGACTCAGAAGACCCATCAGACGGCGGGATGGATGCTTCCCCTCTTTATGGTTGGGTTGCTGTTGTTGATGCTCCTGTTCCCGCAGGTGACCGGCGAGGCCAAAAACGGGGTCCTCTTATACAGCTTGAAGGGGCCGGGATCGATGCATGCGCCCTTGGCGCTCTCTCTGATCATTGGTCTCCTGATTGGGTTTCTGGCGCAACGGAGCCGCTTCTGCACCATGGGCGCCATTCGGGATTTCGTCCTCTTCCGGCAGATGCACCTGCTGTCGGGATTCATCGCCCTGATCGTCACCGCTTTCGTGGTCAATTTCGTCTTGGGGCAGTTCAAACCGGGATTTGAGGGGCAGCCGGTCGCGCACACGATGCACCTCTGGAATTTCCTGGGCATGACGTTGTCGGGCCTGGCGTTCTGTCTGGCCGGCGGTTGTCCCGGTCGCCAGCTTTTCCTGGCAGGCGAAGGGGATGGAGACGCCGCCGTCTTTGTAATGGGAATGATTGTCGGGGCCGGCTTCGCCCATAATTTCGGCCTTGCCAGCTCGGCGGCCGGCGTCGGACCGTACGGCATTCCCGCCGTGGTGATCGGTTTTGCGGTTTGTCTGTTCATCGGATTGACCATGAGAAAGAATATCGCATAGCGAATATCGAATCAGGAGGAGAATATGTCTACGACAATCGACGCCCGCGGGCTTTCGTGCCCGCAGCCCGTCCTGATGACCCTGGATGAGATCAAGGCGGGCAGATCGAATGAGATCGTCGTCATGGTGGACAACGACGCTTCGAAGGAAAATGTATCCCGCGCCGCAACGAGCCGCGGATGGGTGGTGGGCGAGATCGATGAAAAAGGCGGTGTATTCAGCCTGAAGATTAGAAAAGGGTAACGGTGGCGGCGCCGTTCGGTGTTCCGAAAGGCAACCGAACGGTTGATCATGCTTCAGATGGTCCGGCAACCATGCCGACAAATCTCCTTGCCGGAATCGGAGGCCATCGCCGCGGAAAAAACGCGCCATGACTTTCCCGCTTGACATAGGATTGCCTTCAGAATAGCTTTCTCCCAACGCCGGATGGGCGAAGGAAGATCCGTAAAACGAGGTTTTGGCGATGATCACCCAGCGAGCGGCGGACATCCGCCCCTTCCTTGTGATGGAAGTGCTCGAAGCGGCCCAGGCCATGGAACGCAACGGCGAGGATGTCATTCATCTCGAAGTCGGCGAACCCGATTTTGACACGCCGGAGTGCATCAAAGCGGCCGGGTTCCGGGCCCTGCGGGAAGGCAAGACCCACTACACCCACAGCCTGGGGCTGCCGGAGCTGAGAGAGGCGATCTGCGATCATTACCGGCAACGCTATGGTGTCGTCGTTTGCCCGGAACAGATCATCGTGACCTCCGGCACCTCGCCGGCGATGATGATCCTTTTTTCGGCGATACTCGAACGGGATGATGAGGTGATCATCTCCGATCCCCACTATGCCTGTTATCCCAATTTTATCCGTTTCTTCGGAGGAAACCCGGTCTGCGTCCCCGTCCGCGAGGAGGAGGGATTCCAATACACCCCGGACGCCATCCGGGAAAAGACCCATCCGCGTACCAAGGCCATTCTGATCAACTCCCCGTCCAATCCGACGGGAAACCTGTTGAGCCGGGAGAGAATGGAGGAAATCGCCTCGTTCGGGGTGCCGGTCATCTCCGACGAAATCTATCACGGGCTGGTCTACGGGGAAAAGGAGCACAGCATTCTGGAATTCACCGACAACGCGTTCGTACTGAACGGCTTTTCCAAGGCCTATGCAATGACGGGTTGGCGTCTGGGCTACCTCATTGCGCCGCGGGCGCTGATTCGGCCGATGCAGAAAATCCAGCAGAATCTCTTCATCTCCGCCAACGCCTTCGTTCAATGGGCTGGCGTCGCCGCCCTCCGGGAGGCGGAACCGGACGTTCTCCGCATGAAGGAGCTCTACAATAAGAGACGAAAATTCATGATCCGCCGCTTGCGGGAGCTGGGGATGGGCATCCGCGTCGAACCCACGGGCGCCTTCTATGTGCTCGGCAACGTCAAGGCCTTTACCGGGAATTCCTATGAATTCGCCTTCGATATCCTCAAAAGGGCCCGGGTCGGCGTCGCTCCCGGCATCGACTTCGGCGAGAATTGCGAGGGCTACCTCCGCTTCTCCTATGCCAACTCCCTGGAAAACATCCGCGAGGGGATGAACCGTCTGGAGGGTTATCTAAAGGAAATCAGGTGAGGGGAAGATCACTCCATCACAAAAAATTCACTGTTTCCCCTTTCGCACAAATTCTTTGGAGAAAAATCGTGCGTCTCTGGACGCTGCATCCGAAATATCTGGACCGGGCGGGGCTGCTGGCTCTCTGGCGGGAGGCGCTGCTGGCGCAGGCCGTCCTTCGCGGGGCGACCCGCGGATACCGCCGCCACCCGCAACTGATCCGTTTCCAAAACCATGAGGAACCCGGGGCGGCAATCGCGGCCTACCTAGCGGATATTTTTAGCGAGGCGGCAAGGCGCGGCTATCGTTTCAATCCGGCGAAGATCGGTCCCCGCCGCAACGTACCGGCAATCCCCGTCACGCGGGGACAGCTTCTTTACGAGCGGGAGCATCTCCTCGCAAAGCTCGCGCTGCGGGATGTTGAAACCCGTCGGGTTCTGGCCGAAGCCGACGAACCGGATCTTCATCCGCTCTTCAGGATCCGCGAAGGTGGAATTGAACCATGGGAAAAGATGAGGGGGCCGGGTCTCTGAATTTCAAGACCCGCCCCCCAATTGCAAAGATCAATAATTCTCGGCCAGCACCTCATAATAGGACTGCGGATGTTTGCAGGCCGGGCATTCCTTCGGGGCTTTCGTTCCCTCGAAGACGTAACCGCAGTTGATGCAGTGCCATTTCATCGCCTTGTCCCGATTGAAAACCCTCTTCTTCGCAATGTTCGCGATCAGCTTCCGGTACCGCCCCTCATGGAATTTCTCCACCTTGGCGATCTGCTCGAACGAACGGGCAATCTCGGGGAAACCTTCCGCCTTGGCGTCCTTTGCGAAGTTTGCATAGAGGTTCGTCCATTCCATCTTCTCGCCGGCGGCGGCGGCCTCGAGATTGTCCTTCGTCTTTCCGATCACGCCCGCGGGATAGCCTGCCGTGATCTCGACCTCGCCCCCCCTGAGGTGCTTGAAGAATACCTTGGCGTGCTCCTTCTCGTTTTCCGCCGTCTCGGCGAAGATATTGGCGATCTGTTCATAGCCTTCCTTGCGCGCCGCGCCGGCGAAATAAGTGTAACGATTCCTCGCCTGGGATTCCCCGGCGAAAGCCGCCAGCAGGTTCTTCTCCGTCTGCGATCCCTTGAATGCCTTTGCCATCTCCTGTGTACCTCCTTGATCAATGATTGAATTTCCGCCGGTTCAAAAACCATTCGTTCGGCCGGTTTCGTTCTCCGGTATCACACTTGAATTTCCGTTGGCGACATTATACAGAAAAAGCGGGGAAAATTGCAAGTTTTCTGAACAGATCCGGGTACAATCGCCGTTGTGGGAGAAACGAATCAACTACAGAAAGGATCAATTGAGACCTTCCCGCTGGAAAAAAACGCTGGATGGTGTAATCTTCCCTCCATAAAAACACAGGAGTGAATGGAGGGCGGGATTCGTGGAGAAAAAATGAAATATGTGGGCGCGCACGTAAGCGCGGCGGGCGGTGTCGACCAGGCGCCCCGGAATGCGGCGGCAATAGGCGCGCGGGCCTTTGCGCTCTTTACGCGGAATCAACGGCAGTGGCAGGCAAAATCCCTCTCCGCGGAGGAGATCGCCGCCTTTCGAATGAACTGCCGCAAAGAGGGGTATGGCCCGGCGCAGATCCTCGCGCATGACAGTTACCTGATCAATCTCGGCCACCCGGAGGCGAAGGCCCTGGCGAAGTCCCGCGCCGCCTTCCTCACGGAGATGCGCCGCTGCGAGGCCCTCGGCGTCGCCCTCCTCAACTTCCATCCCGGCAGCCATCTGCGGGTCTCTTCCGAGAAGGCCTGCCTTGCCCGGATCGCCGAATCGATCAACCTCGCGCTGTCCACAACCAAGGGCGTGACCGCCATCATCGAAAACACGGCGGGACAGGGAAGCAATCTCGGGTTTCGTTTCGAACAGATCGCCGGGATTATCGAGCTGGTTGCGGATCACGGCCGGGTCGGGGTTTGTCTCGATACCGCCCATGCCTTTGCCGCCGGGTATGACCTCCGGACACCGGAATCATTCGCGGCAGCTTTGGCGGAGTTCGACCGGATCATTGGCTCTCGATATCTGCGGGCGGCCCATCTGAACGATTCAAAGGCGGAGTTTGGAAGCCGCGTCGACCGGCATGCACCGATTGGAAAGGGAAAGCTGGGGCTGGAACCGTTCCGTCTGATCATGAACGACGATCGTTTCAACGGGATCCCGCTCATCCTGGAAACCCCGGAGAGCGAGCGCTGGGCCGAAGAGATCCAGATCCTCTACGCGCTGCAAAGAAGGAAACCGAAGGGAGGAGCCGTCCCCCTAAATCATCGGGAATAATCCTCCCCTTTTGGTTTTTTCGAAAACGGGGACGAAGGCGAAGGCTGTAAAACGGCCGTCGTGGCTGAGACTGATCCACACGGTGAGCAACCGGCCGCAAAGCAGCACCCGTGGGGCGCCGGGACCGGTCGGGTCTTTGACGACGCGAAGGTCGCCGGCGGAACAACCGATGCAACGGGCAATTTCCCGGATGATATTCTCCCGAACAAACGTCGCGGGATCGCCGGCGCCATCGAGACGATCCACGCGCCGGCATAGCAGATCGAGATCGGCCTCCGAACCTGCCGTCACCGCGTGGACCCGCTCTTTCGTTACATCGATCCGGAGCGCCAGCTCTCCCCGAGGGGTAGAAATCCATGGGGGCAGCGCCCAATTTANNTAAATTGGGCGCTGCCCCCATGGATGATCTGGTAGCACCGCGGGACCGAAGAGACCGCCGGATCATCTCGGCTGACAGCCTTGTAGGCCGCCTCCTTTGCCGCCCAGATTGTCCAGAGGAGTTCGTCTGGACAGGTCGACCCGGCAATCAAAGCCTGTTCCTTCGCAGTGAAGACACGCCTGCAGAAGCGGGAGTCTCCGCTTTTTCCGACATTGCCCGGTGCCGCGAAGTCGACGACATCATTACCCACGAGAGGCAAGGCAGACCTCCTCCAGAGCGGCGAGACGTTCGACGATCCGCCCCGCGTACTCCCGCTGGAGCCGCAGGCCGCCGCCGGCCGCCCTGCCGGGGTCGAAAGCCACCACAGCCATGGTGAACCGTTCTCCGAAGCGGGGCATCCTCCCGCACCCCTGCTGCCCGTCTCCCCGGAGATAGACCAACATCACCCGGACCTGAGGGCACTCGTCGATGAAACGACCGACGCCGTAGGAATAGTTCTCCCGATCCACCCGCCCGGTCCGCGACCTCCCCCCCTCCGGAAAGATCATCAATCCCTGCCCCCAACATAGAACCAGGCAGCACTTTGCGAGGAGCCGCCGGAGTTTTTCGCGGCTCCCACCCCGATCAACGGGCAGGCATTTTAAGATGTAGCACAAAAGGGCGAGAAACGGGTTTCGCTGAAAATTTTTCCGCTCCGGCATATTCCAGGGAATCCGTCGGAAATGGAAAATATGATCCGCGAGAGACATCATCCCATAACTGATCACGAGCGAATCGATCATGGTCAGATGGTTCGGACAGACAATCCACGATCCTGCGTGCTCCCGGTGCAAATTCCCGACTTCGCCCCGGATACGCTTTAGATCGCGGATACGGTAGCCCATCAAGCGGACAAATAAGAAGCAGAGCGGCGCCGTCGCGACGATGGCGATTCGCCCCAGAACGTACTGCAGGCCGAGCAGAAAACGGATCCCTCTTCCCATGACCGGTATTACGCCGCCTTCAGCAGAATGATCTTGACGGCATCCCCGATTGTGGCAATCCGGTCAGCCTCATCATCCTCGATCGAGGTGCCGAACACATCCTCGCATTTGATGATGATGTCCACCAGCCGGGCCGAATTGACCTTCAGGTCCCTGAGGATGTTGGTTTCCTTGGTGGCCTTCTCCAGCAGGGCCGGATCCTTGACATACCCTCTGAGAATATCGATAAATTTCTGCGTGATCTGTGCTTCGCTCATTTGATGTCCTCCTGTCTCTGGGGGCGTCTGCCGTGACGCCGCGGTGAAAAAATTTCCTGTTTTAAAAACGGTCCCGTAAAAGCCGCATGCTGCATCATTCCGGCAAAGTTCAACCCTGCCATTTCTTCAAGATGAGGCAACTGTTCACATCGCCGAACCCGAAACCGGCCTTGGCGATCGTCCTGAGTTCCGGACAATCGATCCGTTTGTGGGGGATGTGTGCCGCGAAGGGCGTGATCTCGGGATGGAGATCCTCGCAATTGAGCGAGGGGTGGATGAAGCCTTTCACCAGTTGCAAGACTGCGGCCACGCATTCGATCGCCCCCGCCGCGCCCAGGCAGTGGCCAACCATCGATTTGGTCGAATTGATCCAGGGAAAATCTCCCGGTCCCCTGCCCAAGGCGGCCGCCCAGTTTTTCACCTCCATCGAATCGGCGTAGGTCGCCGTCAGATGACCGTTGATCGCATCGATCTCGCCCGGTTCCATCTCTGCGTCGGCCAGCGCCCCCCGGATGCAACGTTTGACCCCTTCCGGGTTGGGCGCCGTGATCGTTCCCCCCATCCGGTGGCCGCCGCAGTTGACCATCCCGCCGAGGATCTCGGCGTAGATCCGCGCTCCCCGCCGTAGGGCCGTTTCCAGCTCCTCAAGAACCAGCAGGGCGCCCCCCGACCCGGGGACAAACCCGGAAGCGCCGGTGCTCATCGGCCGCGACCCCTCGGCCGGCCGGTCGTTGAATTTCCGGCAGATAACCCGCATCGCGTCGAAACCGGCCCAGATGTAGGGCGACGCCCCCTCCGAGCCGCCCGCCAGCATCCGCGTGGCAAGGCCGCTTCTGATTCGTTCCGTCGCCATGATGAGGGCCTCGTTCCCCGTGCTGCATGCCGAGGAGTTCGATGTGACCTGATTCCCAAGCCCCAACAGCCCGGCGATCCGGGCGCTGGTCCCGCTGTTCATCACCTGTTCGACGATCCGGCTTCCCATCCGCCGGACATTCCCCTCGTTGACCATGGGAACGACCTGCCGGGCGATTGTATCCATCCCGCCGATTCCGGACCCGGCGATAATGCCCGTCTCCCAGTCGACCCGGTCGTCCTCGGCCTCGGGAACGGTCAGGCCCGCATCCCTCCAGGCATCCACGGCCGCCACGGAAGCAAAGCCGATGTTGTCGTTGAGCGACAGCAGCTTCTCGCGATCGAAATAGCTCGTCCGGACCGCCTCGAAATTCGGGGGAATCCCTCCGATCTGGCAGCCGAATTTCAGCTCCTCGAGTTCCGGGATATGCCGGATCCCCGAAATCCCCTCCCGCAATGCCTCTTCAAACTTCGTCAAGCCGTGGCCGTTCGGCGCAACCACTCCCATTCCCGTGATGACCACCCTCCGCCTCATGCCTTCTTTTCCTCCGCAATGTCGCCCCCGTGGTTGGGGGATATTCCCCTCATTGTTCCGCAAACTGCCTTCGCGAAACCCCTTTTCCGGCCAGTGTGCCGGAGCAGACCACCTGGCCGTCGAGTCGCCCCATGGAAACGGCGACCTTGAGCTGGTTTCCGCGAAAATAAACTTTCTTCCCGCTGATCACGACCCGCTCACCGGGCCTTACGACGCCCATGAACTCCACGTTGTCCGCCTGAGTGAAGAGGGTAACGATGTCCTCCAACGTCTTGCCTGCCTTCTCGCCGAGCATCGAAAGGTAGAGGCCGAAAGCGGCCACGCCCGTCTGGGCCATCGTCTCGACGAGAATCACCCCCGGCGTAATGGGCAGTCCCGGGAAATGGCCCCGATAGAAATACTCGTCATCACGGAACCGATAGGCGCCCACGATGTGTTCCTCATCCAGTTCCATGATCTCGTCGATGAAACGGAAGGGATATCGCTGGGGAACCCGCTCCAGGACCTGCTCGCGCGTCGATCGATCAGCCTCCATAAAGCCCCCCGTTGACATGAATCACCGTACCGGTCAGGTAAGAGCCGCCTATGGCCAGAAAGCCGACCACTTCCGCCACCTCTTCGGGACGCCCCATGCGTCCCAACGGAACGCGGCCGAGGATCCCCATCCGGATCTCTTCGGAAAGACGCGCCGTCATCTCGGTCGCAATGAAGCCGGGGGCGACCGAATTGACCAGGATGTTTCGTCCGGCCAGCTCCTGGCAAAGCGATTTCGTCAGGGCGTCCAGGGCCGCCTTTTCCATCGTGTAGGGAATCTGACCGCCATTTCCCGTATGGCCGACGACGCTCGAGATATTAATGATCCTTCCTTGGCCGGCGCGCAGCATGAACAGGCGCAGAACACGCTTCGTCAGAAACCAGGCACCCCGGAGCGTTGCCCGCTGGGCGTCGAACTGTTCGATCCGCATCCGCTGCATGTCCAGATCAATGGAGACCCCGGCATTATTCACCAGGACATCAAGTCGGTCTGTCGCCTCCTTGAGCCGTTCCAGCATCGCCTCTATCTGCGCAATGTCCGTCAGATCCGCTTGAAGGAGAAATCCGTCGCCGATTTCGTTGAGCAGCCTTGCGGCCGCTTCGCCGCTCGATCGGTAGTGAATTCCCAAACGGAACCCCCTGGCCGCCAGCTCCCGCACACAGGCCGCCCCGATCCCCGTTCCGCCGCCCGTCACGACCGCCACCTTCTTTTCGCTCATAGACTTTCCTTTACCGGCTTAAACAGCCAGTGCTGTTCCTTGTTTCTCTTTCGCTTCGTCATGAGAAGCGGATTCCGTCAGGGACGACGGTCTTCGCGAGGGACGCATTGGAGATTTTCGCTTCGAAAATGTCCAGCGGCCCGGCGAAGGACCTCGTCCCCAGCCATTCTATTTATCCAGCCTCCCACCGACGCTGTTGGCCGAACGGCGAGGATAGTCCGGATAGGCAATCCCCTTGAAGAGGCCCGTCCGGGCCTCGTGAACCTCGGCGATCTCTTCATTATCCACAAAGATCCGCCCCTCGCCGATGACGATGCTCGCCCCCGATTCCTTGAGATGGGTGAAGCGCCGAACATCGACCTCGTATCGCACAAGGCGGTTGAAGGGACGTATCTGGCCGTTGAAGGCCACCTCTCCGCAGCCGAGCGCCCGGCCTGAACCGAGCCCACCCCGCCAGGCGCAGTAGAAGCCGAGGAGCTGCCAGATCGCATCCACCCCCAGACAGCCGGGCTGGACGGGATCAGCGGGCATGTGGCACTGGAAATACCAGGCGTCCATCCGGATCTCCTGCACGGCAATGATCCTTCCCTGGCGGCCGTTCACGCTGATCTCCAGGATCCGGTCCAGCATCAGGAAGGGAGGCGCCGGCAGGCGGGCGGTAAATCCCGCGGGTGGATCATCCACCAGAATCCCATAGGCAAAGGCGATCAGCTCCTCGGGAGCAAACCGGGATGAGCTCTTGAATTCGTCGTAGGTCATTTCCGGTCCTCCACGGTCAGAAGGAGATTGGCCCACGTCAATCCCGCCCCGACCAGGCAAATCGCCACACGGTCGCCGGGGTGAAGCGCGTCCCAGTGCGTGGAGAGGACGGCAGGCGCCCCTGAGCTTCCCGTATTCCCGAAGTCGCTCACGTTGTGCCAGTGCCGGTCGTCCGGGATCCCCGCCCGTTCGCAGACGGTTCGGAGCGCTCCCAGGTTTGCCTGATGGCCGATGAACCGGAAACGCCCCACATCCTCCAGCCCGGCTTTGAGTCCCTGGAGGGATTCGGTCATCCGCCGGATCGCGAACCCCTGAACGGCGTGACCCTCTTGACGGAAATGGCCAGCGAAGGGAACCGTCACTTTTTCGCAGGCGGCGGCATTGGTCCCACTGTTGGACTCCACGACGGCCACCCGCGCCGTCACGGATGCCGAAACGACAGCGGCAGTGCCGGCATCGCCGAACAAGACCGCCGCCGAACGGTCGTTGAAATCAATCGCCCGGGTGATCGCCTCCGGCTGAACGGTGAGCACGAAAGGCGGAAGCTTGTCCGGCATCATCCGGTTAAGAAGATCGAGCTGAATCCCGAAGGTCGAGCAGGCGGAATTCACGTCGACGCAGAGGGCGTCGATCCCCAGCTCCGCCGCAATCGTAGACGCCTCCGCAGGTGTCGTATAGGTGGGGACGCTGCTCCCCGCTACAACCATGCCGATGTCGGAAGGTTTGAGACCTGCCCGGTCAAGGGCCATCCGCGCCGCCGCCGCCGCCGTCTGGGCATTGCTGTAGAGGCTGACCTCATGGGCCAACCAAGGCTCCCTGTTTCTCGTCTCTCGGATATAGTCCAGAGGCAGAACCGTCCGCCGCTCGCGGATTCCCACCCGTTCCATGATCCAAGTCTCGTCGGTCCCGATGTCCAGCTCCTCCAGGAACCGGTTGGTGATGACGTTTTCCGGATGAAAATGGCCGATACCGTGCAGATAGAGCATTAGACCAACTCCCGACCGACAATCATGTTCTGAATTTCCCGGACGCCTTCGTAGATGTCGATGATCTGGGCGTCCCGGAGCAGTTTGGAAATTTCATATTCTCCGATGAATCCGTAGCCGCCATGAAGGTGAAGCCCTTCGGTGGTGCAAAAAATTGCCGCTTCCGCTGCCAGGTTTTTGGCCAGGGAGGCGTAGACCCCCCGATCAGGCGTCCCCTCCTGAACCAGAAAGGACGCCTTCATCAAGGCCATTTCTGCCGTCTCGATTTTCTTCCACATGGCCACCAGAGACTCCCTGGCAACCGGCATGTCGCAAATCCGTTGCCCAAACTGACGTCGTTCCCGGGTGTAGGCCAGGGTCAGATCGAGGGCCCGGCGGGCGATGCCGACGCCGATCGCGGCCACCATCGGCCTGGCATAATCCAGAACATCGGTCAGGTATTGGAAACCAAGCCGCCGATCGCCGATGACCTGATCATCCTCAATGACGACATCCTCAAAGGAGACGCTTGCCGTATTGGAGAGCCGCTGTCCCAGTTTGTCTTCGGGCTTTCCCGTCACGATCCGCCCCCCGCCGGGAAGTGGAATTTCCCGACAGGCCGACGATCCCGCACCCGTCATAACCGGCTCCATGGCCAAAGCCGGAACGACAACGCAGGCGATGAAAGGCGATGAGGGTTTGCCCACCTTGCAAAAGACGGTGAACTGGGAGGCGAAGGAGGCGTTCGTGATGAAACACTTCGTCCCGTTGAGCAGGTACTTGCCTTTTTCCCCCTTCCGGATAAGGGTCGCCATGGCGCTGTTGTCCGACCCGGCATTGGGCTCCGTCAGGCAGAAGGAGGCCAAAAGCGGCCGTTCCACGAAAGGGGTGAGAAAGGTCTGCTGCTGGAGATCCGTCCCGTGCATCCCGATCACGGCGTTGGCCAGATCGTTGCACATGGCCGACGTCGCGATCCCGCTGTCCCCATAGGAGAGTTCACGGATGATCAGGGCTGTCGAGACCAGATCAAGTGAGTAGCCCTTGACGGCCTGCGGGATGGAAAGGTTCGTGATCCCCAGATCCCAGGCCTTCCGGATGATCTCGAAGGGGAAGGCATGTGTTTTCTCCAGAGCCATGCTGCAGGGGATGATCTCCCGGCCGACGAAGCGTCGCACCGTTTCCAAGTACTGCTTCTGCTCATCGTTCAGATTGAAATCCATCAAACCGCTCCTTGCTCTGAGAGTTTTGTCGTTTCGCCTCGGCGGCAAAGGCCCGCTCCGCCGACGCGAAGGTCGTTACCGAAAAGCATTCCACGCCGATGGTCTGGAAGAAATTTTTCAGCAGTCGCCCGGGGCCGATCTCCAGGATCTTTGCAGCCCTTTCGGCCAGCGCAGCCATGTTCTGCCGCCACCGGACGGTGTGGCTGATCTGGAGGATGAGTGCCTCCCGGACCTCTTCACCCGAACCGCTGTGGAAACCGCCCCGGTAGTTTGAGGTGACCCGACCGGCCGCGACAGGATCGAGTTGAACGTTCAGATCCCCGAGGACGCCGAAGAAGTTTGTCAGGATCGGTCCCATCAGGCGGCTGTGGAACGGGGCGCTGACGTTCAGCCGGGTGAACCGCAGAGAGGGACGGTCCGCGAGGGATCCCCCAAGTCTGGATTCAGCGGCGGCAACGGCACTCGCCTCGCCGCTCAGGACGATCTGTCGGGAGGAATTGACGTTTGCGATATCCACCGTGAGATCGCCGAGCAGATTTTCGATTATTTCCGGATCGAGATCCTCTGCGATCACGGCCGTCATGGCCCCCACGCCCGGGGCCACTGCCCTCTGCATGAGCCGGCCGCGCTCCTGCACGATACGGAGGGCATCCGCAAAGGGAAGCGCGCCGGCGGCGACGAGCGCCGTCCACTCGCCGAGACTGTGGCCACCGAAGCAAGAAGGGCGAAAATCCCAGCGGGCAGCCAGACCCCGCAACATGGCAATCTCGGTCGTTAGGATACAGGGCTGGGTGTATTCGGTGAGGTTGAGGCGCTCGTCTCCCGCAAAGCAGAGTTCGGCGACGTCCCAACCGAGGGCATCGGCAGCTTCCTCGTAGGTGCGACGGCTCTCCGGGATAACGCTGCAGAAGTCCTGTCCCATCCCCGGCCGTTGAGCCCCCTGGCCGGGAAAGACCGCCCCGCTGCTATTTTCGTCCATTGCTTCACTCCCTTCGCTTTTTCCGGCAATGGCGCCGCCCGATCCCCCAGGATAGAGCATCAACCGTGCCAGGATGCTCGTGGGACCGCCACATCACAGAAATGCTTGCAAACACGTACAGTTTTACCGGAAGGGCCTGTAACCCGGCGCCGCCGACGGAAGAGCGGAAGGGGTGCCGGGTGCATAGCGATGAGGCAGGTGCGAAGCAGGTTACGCAGTGCCGTTCCGCCTCCTTGACTTCCCGCGGGGGATTACGCTATGGAAAAATATGGAAGCTTTTCTGCTGATGGCGGTGGCCGTCACGGTGTCCGTCGCCCTGATGATCAACAAAAAGCGGGAGCCGCTGCACCTTTCCTTTGCCGCCCTCTGCGTGGCCATCGCCTTTCACAGGGGAGGGTTTTTTTTCAACCTGTTCTATCCCCACGCCGCCTGGAGTCTCATTGAGCGGCTGGGTCTTCTGGCCATCCCGACACTGACGATCTATTTCAGCCGCGACCTTTTTCCGGGGCAGACCCTGATCAAAAAAAGAGACATCCGCACGACCGCCCTGCTTTCCACGGGATTGGCGGCACTCCTCTTCACGCCGCTGGGAAGCCTGGCATATATCGTAAGCGGTATCTATATCTATGCCGATGCGCTGCTCCTGTTGTGTTACTTCTCCCTGATTGTCCACGCCAAGCAGAAAGCGGCAGGTGCGGAGAAGAAACGGCTCGTATACCTGATCATCGCCTGCACCGCGGCGATTGCCACCTACAGCATCCAACCCCTGTTCAATCTGGTCGTCGCCGGCACCCTGTATTTCATCCTGATCATGATCATCCACCCCCACCTGACGGAACTCCACGACCTGATGACCCGCGCATCGGTGACCCTGATTGTCTCCCTGTTCGCCACGGTCCTTTTCTACCTCGTCATCGGTTTTTTCGGACCGGGACCGGCGCCGCCGTTTTTGCTCGTCTTCATGATCTCCTTCATCATCATGATCGCCGTCGGACCTTTCCAGGTTGTCCTGAAGCGCCTCCTCACCCGGATCAATCCCGAGATCAAGGATGTATTTACCTCGCCCTTCGATCTGGACGAAAAACTGGAAAGAGAAAAGGCGCTGCTTTTGGAAAAGATGGCGCCGGTCTTCGCCCACGAAATCCGCAACCCCCTCGGCTCGATCAAAGGGGCCGCTCAGCTGCTCCGGTCGGAAGCGGAAAACGAAGAGCAGAAGAACCTCCTGGACGTGATCGCTCAGGAAGTCAACCGCCTCAACCGCGTTGTTTCACAGTTTCTGGACTACGCACGTCCATATTCGTCGGAACTGCGACCACGGCAGATCAATGCCGTTGTCGAAAAAGCAATGGCCCTCATCGAGGCAAACCGCCTCTCGGCGGGAATCGACATTCAATGGGAACTCCACCCCCACCTGCCGCTCGTTCCAATGGACCAGGAACAGATCCACCAGGTCATCCTGAACATCGCCATCAACGCCATCGAGGCGATGCCGGAAGGAGGCACGCTGACCGTCCGGACTTCAAGGATTGAAAGCGACACGAGGGACGCCGTGGGCATCACCATCCGGGATCAGGGAGCGGGGATGCGTCGTGACACCCTAAAACAGATCTTTACCCCTTTCTTCACGACCAAGGAGCGGGGGGTCGGCCTGGGGCTCGCCGTCTGCGAGCGCATCATCCGGGGCCATGGGGGCAAGATCCGGGTCAAGTCGATCCCCGGCAAAGGGACAATCTTCTATATCCGCCTGGAAACGGTGCGGTAAAAAAAGAAAGGACAGGGATTCGATGAACGCGGCAAAGATCCTCATCGTGGACGACGAGTTGAACATGCGGCTGGTTCTCAAGGCCATCCTGAAGAAAGAAGGCTACGAGGTGAGTACGGCCGCGGACGGCTTGGAGGCCCTGAAGATCCTCGAGGCGGAAAAGATCGCCGTCGTCGCGACCGATCTCAAGATGCCCCGGCTGGACGGGATGGGGCTTCTCGATCGGATCATGCGGGACGACCCCGCCATGCCGGTCATCATCCTCACCGCTTACGGAACGGTGGCCACCGCAGTGGATGCCCTGAAGATGGGAGCCTTCGACTATATCACCAAGCCCTTCGAACAGGACGAACTCAAGGCCGTCATTTTGAAGGCGGTCAACACTCGGTTGATCAACGCGAAAGAGCTTTCGGCGGAGGCCGGGGAAGCGCATTCCTACCGAATCATCGGGACCAGCCCTCCCATGGCGGAGATTCAGGAGGTCATCCGGAAGGTCTCCCCCACGACAACCGCCGTCCTCATCACCGGGGAGACGGGGACGGGGAAGGAGTTGATCGCCCGCGCCATCCATCGGAACAGCGCCAGGAACGACCAACCGTTCATCAGGATCAACTGTGCGGCGATCGCGGAAAATCTCGTCGAAAGCGAACTGTTCGGCTATGAAAAGGGGGCCTTCACGGGCGCCGTCACCACCAAACCGGGACGATTCGAACTGGCGCACAAGGGGACGCTCTTTCTCGACGAGGTCGGCGAGATCCCCCGGGAGATGCAGGCGAAGGTTCTTCAGGCCATTCAGGACCAGAGCTTCGAGCGGGTGGGAGGGCTCAAGACCCTCTCGGTGGACGTGCGGCTCATCGCGGCGACGAACCGGGATCTGCAGCAGAGGATTAAGGAGGGAAAGTTCCGGGAGGATCTCTTCTACCGCCTAAATGTCTTCCCCATCCACATCCCGCCGCTGCGGGAGCGGACCGAGGACATTCTTCCGTTGACCGACCACTTCATCCGAAAATTCAACCGAAAGCTGGGACGGACCATCGAAGGAATCGATCCGGCGGTCCGGGACGATCTCATCGCCTATCCCTGGCCGGGGAACATCCGCGAACTGGAACACCTCATCGAACGGATGGTCCTGATGGCGGAGCAACCCATCCTCACAAGAGAGCTTGTCCCGCCGGACGTCGTGAAGGCCGTGCGGGAGCTCCACCCGGCGGCGCCCGGCCCCGTTCCGAAGGAACTGCCCGGACGGGATGCCCTGAAGAGCCACTTGGAGGAGTCGGAAAAACAGATCATCGCTCGCTGTCTTGAAGAATGCGGCGGCAACGTCACCCGGGCCGCCGAACGGTTGGGACTCAGCCGCAAGGGCCTCCAGCTCAAGATGATTAAGCACCGCCTCCGAAAGCGGGAAGAGTAACGGCACCCTATGCTTCCGAGAGGCCCTCTTTTAATGTTTCGAAACGGCGTCGCGTGTATCGGAAGAATGCCCGATAGGCTTCGCAGAAATAATTCTCCCCCCCCGGCAGCCGGTAATGCTGGCAGCCGAAACGGCAGAGGAAATTCCACTCGCAGGAATTGCAGCCGGGCGCGCCCTGCTTTTTACGGTCGTTGAATTCCCGCCTCCGGCGCTTTTTCAGCAGATCGCCGATGGAGGATTCCCGTAGATTCCCCAAGAACCAGGGGGCCTCCACGAAGAAATCGCACGGATAGATATCGCCGTTGTATTCAACGACCAGATAGCTGCCGCAACGCTCCTGGAAGGCGCAGATTTCCGGCTCCCGACCCATGGATACGGCCAAAATGTTTTCAAAAAGACGGATCGAAACCGTCGGTCGGCCGTTGTTGTACCAGAGATCGAAGAGGGTGCAGAGAAAATTCCGGTAATCCTCCATCGTGACCGAGTATTCCCTTGGCTTCCCGGTTTCCCGATCGATCTCGAGGCAGGGGATGAACTGCAGCCGGTCGAACCCATTCCGGACGAAGAAATCGTAGAGTTCCGCCGGTTTCTTCGCCGTCACATCGTTGACGACGGTCAGGATGCTGAATTCCACGCCGTGATCCCGGAGGATGCCGATTCCCCGCAGGGTCCGCCGGAAACCGTCATTTCCATCTGCGGAATGACGATAGCGGTTGTGGATCTCCTCCGGTCCGTCCAGGCTCACGCCGATGAAGAAATGGTACCGCCGGAAAAACCGGGCCCACGGCTCATCCAGCAACAGGCCGTTGGTCTGCAGGTTGTTGCCGACCAGTTGGCCCGAAAGGCCGTAGGCTTGCTGATAGGCGACGACCCTTTCAAAAAAATCGATCCCGGCCAGCAGGGGTTCCCCGCCCTGCCAGCCGAAGGCGGCCGATTTTCCGGCCGATTTCATATACCCGGAAATCATCGTTCTGAGCGTCACATCGTCCATGATGTGACGCCCATCGGAACGATACGGGTCCGTCGGCCGCCGGTAAAAGCAGTACCGGCAACGCATGTTGCAGTCCGCGGAGACGGGTTTGATCAGGAGGCTCGGTTCACCGTCCACGACCTACCCTTTCTTCAGGTATTTCGCCAGCCAGTCCACGGACCGCTTCCACGCGTCCTTGGCCGCTTCCGCATGGTAATTGGGGCCCTCCCGGTGAAACGCATGTTTTGCATCGGGATAGATTTTGATATCGAAGGTCTTGTTGCCCTTCTTCAACGCCTCTTCGAGCTTTCGAACATCGTCGACGGGGATGCCCGCATCCGCCGCCCCGTAATTCCCCAGCAGCGGGGCCGCGATCTCCGGGACCAGATCGATCGGCGATTTGGTTTGCAGCGGGGTGATTTTGTTGACCGTCCGTCCGTAAAAGACCACCGCCGCCTTCAGGTCTTTTCTGTGCTCGGCAAACAGCAGGGAATATCTGCCCCCCATGCAGAATCCCATGCAGCCGATGGAGTTGGTGAATACGACCGGCTGTTTCCGCAGGTACGCCACCCCGGCATCTAGATCCGCCATCGCATCGGCGTCCGACAATTGGCCGAGCGCCTTCATGGCCTCATCCGAACCGCCGGGATAATCGGGCCCGAGGCTCCGGGAAACCAGGTTCACCGAAAGGCCGACATACCCCTCTTTCGCAAGATTTTTCGTCACGTCCTGAATATAATCCGTGATGCCCCTGTTTTCATGGATCACGATGACGCCCGGAAAGGGCCCTTGCCCGGCGGGCCGCGCCAGATAGCCGCCTACCGTTCCATCCTTTCCCGGAAAGCGGACATCCTCGGCAATCACGTCCGGCTTTCCCTGGGCCAGCGCGATTCCCGGGATTCTCAACATCCCCGCCGCCATGACCAGCCATCCGCCGATTTTCAGAAACATCCGCCTCGAAAGGCTGCTCTCCTCGCCCGGATTCCGCTCATTGATATCCAACATGGCGCTTCCCTCCCTTTCTTTTTGAAAATATCGTTTCACGCCGTAAACCTGCGCCTTGCCGGCAAGCCGGACCCCTTTTGAAGCCGTCTTGCCGGGATCACCCAGGCATCTCCCTCCCAACGATGCTTCTCCGGTACGTCACGACAATCTCCCGATCCGCTTCGACCCAGTCGAGGGCCGGCAATTCCTCCGGTTTGAGCCAGACGACGGCGCGATGTTCGTTCAGGGTCAGCTCGCCGGAGAGGATTTCGCAGACGAAGGGATAGAGGGTGACCGTGAAGGCCGGGTATGCGTGCGTCGAGAGCGGCATCGCCCACTTTACGGAAACGCATAGCCCCATCTCCTCCATGACCTCCCGATGGAGGCACGCCTCCACGCTCTCCCCCGGCTCGATCTTTCCACCCGGGAATTCCCATTTGAGGGGCATGCGCATCGCCCGGCTCCGCCGGGCGGCCAGCACGAGACCGTCCCGCTCAATGATCGCACAGGTCACGTGGATATGCATCCGCTTTGGTTTGCCCATTTTCCGACCATCCTCTTCCGCTGCGATTCGGCGCCCGATTTGCAGTATAAGGGATGCCCCGAGGGGTGTCAAAAGGTTTCCGATACAGGTTTGAAACGGTTGTTGGAGAGGCCGGGAAAACGAACTGGATGCCCTATCGGCTGCTTTTATCCGGCATCGTCGTCTGACGGCAGTGGGTCTCGGCGGTGAAGCCGACGGCGAGGACCGAGACGATCGCGAAAGCGATCAGCGGCAGAAAACTCGACCGGTAGGCCGCAAGATCGTAGATTCGGACGCCGCCGACCAGGGTTCCCCGCCAGGAGAGATCCAGAATCCAGCCGATGACCGGTTGGAGAATCATCGCCCCGATCATCGAACCCGTGTTGTACATTCCGCTGACTGTGCCCGCAAACCGCGACGGGACGGATTCCTTCGCGAAGGCAAAACCGATGGTCACACTGCCGCACGCCAAACCGACGAGAATGACCAGGGAGACGAGCAGCCAGAGGGGAAGCTTGGGGAAAAACAGGATCGGGATCCAGCAGAGCAATGCCACAACGGAACCGGCAAACATGATGGGCTTGCGCAATCTGATCCGATCGGACAGGCTGCCCAGCAAGGTGGCGCCTATGGCATAGAAGATCAGCAGGGTCGAAGTGACGGCGGAGCTTGTTGCGATGGTCATTCCGTAATGGGTCGTGAAGAACGGGACCCCCCAGAGACCGGTGAAGGTGATGACCGGTCCCGTCAGGCCGCAGCCGACCAGGAACAGGAGCCGGATGTTCGGGTATCGCAACACCGTCAGCAGGTCCCGGCGGAGCATCGCCGGCGAAAAAACGGGCCTGGGCTCGGGAATGGCGAAACTTCGGTAGCCGCGCTCGGACGGATCATTCCGGACGATCAGCCAGATTGCGGTCCCGAGCAGGAACAGAACGACGGCCGCCGCGAACATCGTCGGCCGCCAGCCGAGGCGGGTGACCAAAACATGGAGAGGAATGCCGGCGGATACGGCGCCGCTGACGCCGCAGAAGAGGGTCAGGCCGCTCAACGTGGCATAGAAACGGGGCTTGAACCAGCAGGTCGCAAGGCGGAGGATGGCGACATAGGCAACGCCGACCGCGCCGCCGATGAGAAACCGTCCCAGGTTGGCCGGCATGATCGACGAGGCCGAGGCGAACAGGAGGGTCCCGACGGCGGCGATAAACGCTCCCGCGGTCAGGAGTTTCCGCGGGCCCCAGTAATCGGCCAGGATGCCAGTGGGAATCTGCATCAGGATGTAACTGTAGAAATAGAAGGCGCTGAAGTTTCCGAGGCCCGTGGCCCCGATGCGAAATTCGGCCATGAGTTGTTCGGTCATGATGGCCGGGGCGACCCGATGGTAAAAACCGGCAAAGTAGAAGGCCGCGCCAAGACCCCAGACCAGCCAGGCAAGCGATGCCGGCGGATATTTTCCCCGATCCATGGAATTCTCCCGGACGGCCGTTTTGCCGTCGCGCTGACTGCGCTCGCTTAGCAAATCGGAAGGACGACTTCAAGGGAAACTTGCCGATAAACGCCGCGGTTTGGTCCGTCAAAACCAAAAATTTAACGATATTCGATAACTTAGCATCTCAAATGCCTTGACAAATTCCTATGAGGGGGGTATGTGTCCGTCAAAATCGTACAGGCAAAAGTTGCATCCCTCCCGGCCCGGGTGTCTCACCCATTACGGAAGATCAGCCCCCTGTCTATCGAAGGAGAGGAATCATGCAAGAGGAAGTGACGGGAAACGGCCCTGCGGCCGATATGGAATCCGATCAGGCTGCGGATCAGAGGCGCCTGAAAGAGACGGTCGAAGAGCGGGTGGTCGAACCGGAAAACGCGCTGCCGGAGGTGACGCTCGATGAACTGCCCGAGCTGCCCCGCGCGGCGTGCGACAAGGCGGGTTGGACGAAACTGCTGCCGGTCCAGGCGAGGGCGATCCCCTACATCCTGGCCGGACGGAACCTGATGGTCCAGTCGCATACGGGAAGCGGCAAGACGGGCGCTTTTTTGCTGCCGATCCTGCAGCGGATCGACCTGGCGAAGAAGGGTTGTCAGGCCCTTGTCCTTGTCCCGACGCGGGAATTGGCCTCCCAGGTCTCTCGCGAGGCGGAGCTGCTGGGCGGCACACTGGGGCTCCGGACGGCGGTCGTCTACGGAGGCGTGAAGTACGGACCGCAGTTGGACGCGTTCCGCGGCGGGGCGCAGCTTGTCGTGGGGACTCCGGGGCGCATTCTCGACCACCTCCTCAAGGAGACCCTGCTCCTCGATCACCTGCAGATCTTCGTCTTCGACGAGGCGGACCGGATGCTCTCGATGGGATTCTATCCCGACATGAAGCGGGTCCAGCAGTTCCTGCCGCAGCGTCCGATCAACGGCTACATGTTCTCCGCAACGATGCCCCCGTTCGTGATCCGACTCGCGGCGGAGTTTCTCCGCAAGCCGGAGTTTCTCAGCCTCAGCCGGGACCACATCCATGTGACCGCAACGGAGCACGTCTATTATGTCGTCCCGGGAATGCAGCGGGAACGATCCCTCGTCCGGATCATCGAGATGGAGAATCCCATTTCGGCTATCATCTTCTGCAACATGCGTTCGACGGTGCATTTCGTCTCGGTGGTCCTCAAGCGCTTCGGATACGACGCCGACGAACTCAGCTCCGATCTCGCCCAGGGGGCCCGCGAGAAGGTCATGGCGCGGGTGCGCAAGGGGACGCTCCGCTTCCTCGTGGCGACCGATGTGGCGGCCCGGGGGATCGACATTCCGGATCTGTCGCACGTGATCCAGTACGAACCGCCGGAGGACCCCGAGCTCTATATCCACCGCGCGGGGCGCACGGGGCGCGTCGGGGCAAGCGGAACGGCCATCACGCTGGTGGCCGGCATGGAACAGTTTGCCCTCAAATCGATCGCCCGGAGTTTCAACATCACCGATCTTCGCGAGCGCACGGTGCCCACGGACGAGGATGTCGAGGGGATCGTCGCGCAGCGGGTGGTCGCCGCGCTGGAGGCCGAGCTTCGTTCGCGCGACAGCCTCGAGAAGGAGCGGATGCGGCGCTTCATTTCCCTGGGCCGGAACCTTGCCGAGGCGGAGGAGGAATCACCGCTGATCGCGATGCTGCTGGACGACTACTACCAGCGGACCCTGCAGGCCGCACCGCTGTCTCCGTCGGCGGAAACCCCGAAAGAAGAGGATGAGACGTCGTCCGTTGCCCCGCCGCACTCCGACGGGTCCGCTCCCGAAGGTCGGAAGAAACACCCCCGGCGGCGAAGCGGAAGGGGACGCGGACAAGAACGGACGAGGCGTCCGGCGTAAAGGATCAACATGCGAAAAACGAACATCCGCAACATAGCCATCATTTCCCACGTCGACCACGGGAAGACGACCCTGGTGGACGGAATGCTCCGCCAGACGGGAACCTTCAACGACCATCAGGTGGTCGAGGATCGCGTGATGGATTCGCTCGATCTCGAAAGGGAACGAGGCATCACGATTATGGCCAAGAACACCGCCGTCCGCTATGGGGAGGTGAAGATCAACATCGTGGACACCCCGGGCCATGCCGATTTCGGCGGGGAGGTCGAGCGGAGCCTGAACATGGTGGACGGGGTGATGCTGCTGGTCGACGCGAGCGAAGGTCCGCTGCCGCAGACCCGCTTCGTTCTGAAGAAGGCCCTTGCCCGACGGATCCCCGTTGTCCTGATCATCAACAAGATCGATCGGCCCGATGCGCGGATCGAGGAGGTGATCAACGAGGTCTACGACCTCTTCATCGACCTCGATGCCACGGAAGAGCAGATCGAGTTTCCCATCCTTTACACAAACGCGAAGCGGGGTGTCGCCCACCGGCAGCCGGGAGACGGCTCGACGGATTTCAAGCCGCTTTTCGAGACGATTCTGACCGCGATTCCCGGACCGGAGGCGGATGATGGGGCCGTACCGCAGTACCTCGTCACGAACCTTGACTATGACCCCTACGTAGGTCAGCTCGCGATCGGCCGCCTGATGAACGGCATCCTGGAGATGCGTCAGTCCTACAGCCTCTGCGGCGACAAGGCGGTCACCCCGGGGGTCCGGTTCTCCGCCCTCTACACCTTCGTGGGGCTGAAAAAGGTTCCGGCGGAGCGGGTCGAGGCGGGAGACATCGTTGCCTTTTCCGGCGTGGATAACGTCCAGATCGGCGACACCATCTCCTCCCTGGAGAACCCGCAACCCCTGCCCAGGATCCGCGTCGACGAGCCGACCGTTTCGATGCTCTTTTTCGTGAACAACGGTCCTCTGGCCGGCCGGGAGGGCAAATTTCTCACCTCGCGCCACCTCAAAGAGAGGTTGGAGAGGGAGATTCTCAAGAACGTGTCGCTCCGGGTAAAACCGACGGAGCGGGCCGACGTCTATGAGGTGTGCGGGCGGGGAGAGCTGCAGATGGCGATCCTGATCGAGACGATGCGTCGCGAGGGATACGAGTTCATGGTCTCCAAGCCCCATGTGATCACGCGGCAGGAGGGAGAGAAGGTCTTCGAGCCGGTCGAGCGCCTCTTCATCGACGCCCCCGAAGAGTTCATCGGGATCCTTACGGAGAAGCTCGCGACGCGCAAGGGGCGGCTGGTCAACCTGGTCAACAAGGGGAGCGGACGGGTCAACCTGGAGTTTGTCATCCCGGCGCGCGGTCTGATCGGCTTCCGGACCCACTTCCTGACGGATACGAAGGGGTCCGGGGTGATGAACACCCTGTTCGAAGGATACGAGCCCTGGGCAGGCGCGATCCCGCAGCGTGTGACGGGAGCGCTCGTGGCCGACCGGCCGGGGAAGACGACGGCCTACGCCTGCCACGCGATGGCCGATCGCGGCGAGCTGATGATTTCCCCGGGCACGGAGGTGTACGCCGGGATGATCGTCGGGGAGCGGAACCGTTCCATCGACATGAACGTGAACATCGTCAAGGAAAAGAAGCTTACGAACATGCGAAGCTCCACCTCGGACCAGACCGTGATTCTCAGGCCGGCGCGGCCAATGTCCCTCGACCAGTGCATCGAGTTCATCGCCGAGGACGAACTGGTTGAGGTGACCCCGGGGAACATCCGCCTGCGAAAGCGGGATCTCGACGCCCAGGTCCGGATGGCCCGCTACCGCGTGGAGAAGTACGCGTAAAACCGTCTTGAACGGTTCAGTCGTTTTTGATGTTGCCTTCGATGAAGGCGATCTTCGCCGTGTCTTCGGCCAGATCCGAAAGGTAATAGGCGTTGGCGAGGTCCGATCCGAGCGCCAGGGTCCCGTGCTCCCGCATCAGGATGACCCGGACCGCCGCCGGAAATCGCTTCAACCCCTCCTGGACATGCCGGGAAAGCTCCGGGGATCCCGCCGGAGCGCTTTCGATGCAGGGAACCTCCTTCAGAACGCCCCGGGCCGAAACCGTCACCAGCGGAAGGGGGTTCATTCTGTTCGAATAGGCCGTCGCATAGGGGGGATGCAGGTGGGCCGCCGCCCCCGCATCGGGGCGCAGTCGGTAGACCGCCAGATGAAAACCGGTTTCCTTCGATGACTTGAGTCCGAGGGGACTCTCCAGGACGGTTCCGTCGAGGTTCATCAGCAGATTCATCTCGGGCCGGATATCGCCCAGGGAGATGCCGGTCGGGGTGATCAGGACCTCGTCGGTTCCGGGAATCCGGACGCTCATGTTTCCCCCGGTCCCGCTGACGAGTCCCCGCCGGAACGAACGGATCGAAAAGTCGGACAGCTCCTTCCGAAGACGGACGATTTCCATTTCCTTGCTCATGGTTGCTCCCCTTTTCCTTTCATAAAAGTGGCTCACCGATCGACGCAGGCGGCGACGAACCTTGCTTCGCGGACATGCGCGCCGATTGCCTTCAGTTTTCTGCCTGGGCGGAATGGTTTCGGAGAAAAGCGGCGGCATTCCGGAAGAGCGCCAGTCCCATCCCCTCTTCCGGCAGATTCTCCCGCGTCCAGCGGGGGTGATTCGTCCGGTGGAGATAGGCTTCGGGATGGGGCATCAGACCGAAGATCCGGCCCGTTTCGTTGCAGATCCCGGCGATCCCAGCGATCGAACCGTTGGGGTTTGCCGGGTAGTCCTGGGTTGCATCTCCGCAGTGCTCGTCGCCGTACTGAAGGGCGACCAGACGGTCCCTGTGGAGTCGCGCCAAAATCTTTTCGTCCCGCGGGACGAACTTCCCCTCGCCATGGCGGACGGGCAGATAGAGATCCGCGATCCCCCGCGTGAAGATGCAGGGGGAGGCGGTATCGACGCGGAGGCGAACCCAGCGGTCCTCGAAGCGGCCCGAGTCGTTGAAGGTCAGGGTGACCGTCTGCCGGTCGTATCGGCCGTCGAATCCCGGCAGCATCCCGAGCTTGGCGAGGAGCTGAAAACCGTTGCAGACGCCCAGGATCAGCTTCCCCTGCCCGATGAACCGGGTGAACTGGGCGAAGAGGCGCTCCCGGGTTCCGCCGATGGAGGCGTGCAGGATCCGATTGGCCCCCGCCTTGGCCGATCCCAGATCGTCTCCGTCGAGAAAACCGCCGGGCAGATTCAGGAAATCATAGTCGTCCAGCCTTTTGGTCCCGCAGAGGAGCTCGCTGATGTGGACGATGTCCACTTCATCGAATCCGGCAAGACGGCAGGCATGCGCCATCTCCATTTCACAGTTCGTTCCGTTTCCCGTGATCACGATCGCGCTGATTCTCTTCGGCATTTCTTCCTACCTTTTTTGAGACCGTCCGTTGGGTCTCGGCCTTGTTCCGGTCCGCCCTTAGAACGCGAGGGGGCTCTGCCAGGCTTTCTTGAGCCCGGCCAGGTCTTCGGCAATGATCCCTTTCCCGTCGAGACCCTCGACCCGGAGAACCGGCTCCCGAATCACCTCGCCGACCCGCGCGAAAACGGACCCGGCAAGGGCGGACTCGAAGGCGTCTCGCACCTCCGGGCGAACCGTCGCGACAAAACGGCTCTGTGACTCCGAAAAGAGAAGCTCGTCGTTGCGGGCGATCCCTTCGGCCGGAACGGCCCCAAGCTCGACCGTGAGACCGAAGCCTCCGGCGAAGGCCGTTTCCGCCAGCGCCACGCCGAGCCCCCCGTCCGAACAATCATGGCAGGAGGCAACAAGGCCCGCCCGGATCGCCCGGCCGAGCGCCTGGTAAAGCGCCTTCGCCGTTTCCGCATGCACCCGGGGAACATCGTTTCCGATCGCGCCGTTCTGGGCGTACCATTCGGACCCGCCGAGTTCCCGGAAGGTTTTTCCCAGGACATAGACAAGATCCCCCGGTTTCTTGACGTCCATCGTTACCGCCTGCCGGACATCCTCCATCTTTCCCAGGACGGAGAACAGCAGCGTCGGAGGGATCGATATCCGGACCTCTCCGATCTGGTAGTCGTTCTTCATGCTGTCCTTCCCCGAGATGCACGGTACGCCGTATGCCGTTGTCAGGTCGTAGAGGGCCTCATTCGCCCGGACGAGCTGGGCGAGCTTGTACTCCCCGTCGGGGTTTTTCTCGGACCGGACCGGGTCGCACCAGCAGAAGTTGTCGAGCCCCGCCAGCCGGCCGAGGGGAGCCCCGACCGCAACCGCGTTCCGCACCGCTTCGTCGATCGCGCAGGCCGCCATGTGGTAGGCATCGATGTCGCTGTAGCGGGGACAGATCCCGTTTGCGACGACGATTCCTTCGAAGGAGTCGAGCAGCGGCCGGATCACCGCGGCGTCGCTGGGGCCGTCGTTGACGACGCCGGTCAGCGGCTTGATCACGCTTCCTCCCTGCACCTCATGGTCGTACTGACGGACGACCGATTCCTTGCTGCAGATGTTGAGGCGGGAGAGCATCTCCCTGAGCGCCTGCCCCAGATCCGCCGGTTCGGGAAACCCCGGTTCCGCATGACAGGGGGGGGTCCAGGAGGCCCGGAGGATCATCTGCGGGAGCCCTCCGTGGAGGAAGTCCATTTCGATATAGGCGACGGTCCGTTCGCCGTAGCGGATGTGAAACCATCCGGAATCGGTATAGCGGCCCAGCACCGTCGCCTCCACGTCCATCTTGCGGGCGAGGGCGAGGAATTCGTCGATCGTTTCCGGCGCCACGGCAAGGGTCATCCGCTCCTGGGACTCCGAGATGAGGATTTCCCAGGGGTTCAGCCCTGGATACTTCAGCGGCGCCCTGGCCAGATCCAGTTCGCAGCCGCCGGAGAGGCGCGCCGTCTCGCCCACGGAGGAGGAGAGTCCGCCCGCGCCGTTGTCGGTGATCGCCCGGTAGAGGCCCCTATCCCGGGCAACGAGCAGGAAATCGGTCATCTTTTTCTGCGTGATCGGGTCCCCGATCTGGACCGCCGTAACAGGGGAACCCTCGTGCAGTTCTTCGGAAGAGAAGGTCGCGCCGTGAATCCCGTCCTTTCCAATCCGGCCGCCCGTCATCACGATCAGATCCTCCGGCAGAATCTCCTGCGTGTGACTCGGCTGTCCGTTGATCCGGGCGGGCATGATTCCGCCGGTGCCGCAGTAGACGAGGGGCTTTCCGAGGTATCGTTCGTCGAACACCAGGCAGCCGTTCACCGTCGGAATGCCGCTCTTGTTCCCGCCGTGCTCCACCCCTTCCCGGACCCCCTCGTAGATCCGCCGCGGATGGAGGATCCGCTTCGGCAGAGGCTTGTCGTAGTCGGGCGGCGCAAAGCAGAAGACGTCCGTGTTGAAGATCAGCTTCGCCCCCTTGCCGCAGCCGAACGGATCGCGGTTCACGCCGACGATGCCGGTGAGCGCGCCGCCGTAAGGATCGAGCGCCGAGGGGGAATTGTGGGTCTCCACCTTGAAGACAAGGTTCCAGTCGTCGTTGAAGCGGATGATTCCCGCATTGTCGACGAACACGGAAAGACACCAGTCGTCCGCGCCCATCCGCTCCCGGATCAGCCGCGTCGAACGCTTGATACAGGTGGAAAAGAGGGAATCGATCTCCCGGGTTCGGCCTTCGCCGTCGTCGTAGGCGATCCGGGCGTTGAAGATCTTGTGTTTGCAGTGCTCCGACCAGGTCTGGGCGAGGCATTCGAGCTCCGCGTCGGTCATTTTCGCTCCCAGACCGACCTCCTTCCGGCGGGCCAGGATGCCGTCGTTTTTCAGATAGTCCCGGAGGATGCGCATCTCCTCCAGCGTCAGCGCGAGAACCCGCTCCTGGCTGATCCGGATGAGTTCCCCATCGGAAACGTCGAGGGCAATCTCTATCGTATGCGGACAATCTTCTCCGACGACGCGCGGGATGTAGGGCCGGATTCCCTTTGCCGGATCCCAGGTTTTCCCATCGAGGATATCATAACGCTGGATGAGGTCGTTAGCGAGAAGCTCGGAGGCGATCCGCTCCGCATCCGCCCGCGTGAGGGTATCGAGAACGCATCGGTCGCGGACGCTATGGATGACGTACTGCCGGGACGTATAGACGTGAACCGGTTTTCCGGTGAGAAGCGAAATCGCCTCGCCGGCTGTCTTTCCGACATTGTCCGTGACGCCGGGGCGAAATCCCACCTCGATCAGCCAGTCAAACCCGCGGGCCAGGCCTCGATCGATCGCGATTTCCTGGATCACCGGGTCGGAGAGAGGGCCTTGGGCCGCTTTCCCCAGTTCCTCGGGGTCGAGGAGCCCGTCGATCGTGTAGACCTCGATGGTCCGCACTGAATCCACCGGGATCCGGAGGTGGTCGATGATCCTCCTTTTGATCTTTTCGCCAAGGGCGTCCCTGATCCCCTCCCTGAAGCCGATTTCGATGCGATGAGCCATGGTTTTCTCCTGGATTGCCTCAGCCCGGCGAGATGACCCGCCACGGTGCGCAACCATAACAGAAGACGGTGGAAAAGACAACGGCGAGCGCGGAAAAAGGGGAAGGGCTGCAAAATAGGGGAAGTCGAGCCGAGAATTGCTCATCTGATTGATGCGTACTTTTGATTTTACCGAAATGGATCAGCGCTAATCGCTCGCTTTCACCTACAAAGGGTCAGTGTCGGAACGATATTAGGCCTGAGCATTACGGATCGAAAGAAAGTAATTTTCTGTATCACCGACGGATTCTAGATGCTGCCGATGACCCGCATGGCACCCTGATACTTCGGGCAAATGAGGGGATCGACTTCGTATATTTGCTGAAGCAATCGCGCCCAGTTCCGCCGGAATGCTTTTTCATCGCTCTGCGATTCGAGAATGCAGGGGACGGCATCGCCAATGCCTTTCTTCTGCCTTTTGCCCCGGGAGACGTTGCTGTAGTATCCGTAATATCTCACCATCTGCTCGCCCCGGTTCGGGATATGCGAACACATGGCGGCCAGCCATTCCAGCGCCGGGAAGTTCCTGGCTGTCTCGCCGTTCTTGGAGGTATAAACGATCTTCCCTTCCTGAACGGACCTTTCACGGGGACGGATCCTCGAAGTCAACGATGAAATTGCCCCCCGTGTCCACTTCCAGGTCGCAGGCGACATTCGGATGTTTGTCATCGGGCCCGCTCTTGCACTCGTTGAGATTGAAACACTGGCCGCCGCAGGAAGAAGCATTCCCGGGGCAATCGGTCCATGTTGGCGGTACGGAGCCCGTGCCGATGCACAAGGTGCAGCCCAAAGGGTAGATCCCAAGGGCGTCGTGATGCCCGGTGGCCTTCGTCACATGTTTGGTTTCCTTGCCTTTCGAGGACTTGATCTGCATGGAATAATTGAACCCGTTCACCAGGGAGAGGTCGAAATGGTCGTGCGTCGGGTTGTCTTTTGGGCTCATGTTGATTTCGAACATCGTCGTTGGGCAGGGCCCCATCGGTTCATTGCCCAGACCTCCGGTGATGTTTATGCCACCCTTGTTGAGATTCAGCGTTTTGCTAGTACCATTGGGGCTCGTCCCCTTTGGGATGGTCAAACTACATCGGTCCTCTCTATACACATTCCATCCCTGATCGCGAAAGTACTTGGCGGTATAGGTTCCCCCATTTCCGGTCATGCCGCCGACGAATACAATATAAACCGTCACGTCTTTGCTTGATTTATTGTTGAGTGTCAGGGTGCGGGCGAAATCCGCTACGAGGGGGTTCGTCCCGACCAACACTTCGTCTCCGTCGTTTCTACCGTCGCCGTCCGTATCGGCATTGTAAGGATTCGTGCCGTAAACCTGGATCTCCACGCTGTCTTCCAAGCCGTCGCCGTCTGTATCAGAACTGCCCTCACCGCCGCCGGAGCATCCTGCGAGCAGAACGAACAACCCAAGGAAAATGGCACAGAACTTTTCTTTCATGTCGAACCTCCTCATATTGATGGACCCGCACCCTTGATCAAGCCCGATAGACTGGAAGAGAAATATCACCGTGCAATTTCCCCGTGATTCCGGGAAACGGCAAGTGCACATGGACTTCCTCGTGTTGTCGGAGGTAGCAACGATCGCATTCCATGATGAAAGCCCATTACAAGCATCAGGCTGATACCGCTGAACGTTTTCCCCCTGAAGAGAGTCGGGATTGATTCCCTTCAGGGAGGGGTGCAGACTGACTTGTAGTAGTCCCCTTGCTGGCACACGTTATCCCAGCCGGACAGGGGTGGAGCGCAGCAGCGTTGGGTGACACACCTCGTATAGCTGTTCGGTGCGATCGTAATCACACAGGTCCCATGATCCATCTTTGAGCTAACACTTGCGATTCTGCTTGTCTTCCTTCCCTTGCCGAAATAGGCATCCTGGGCGGTGAACTCGCAGTTCGCGGTGAATATGAACTGATCCCCCGAATTGTCCGGATTTTGAGGTGGGCCCTTCTGGATGGGAATATTTGGCTCTCGGTCCCAATACCAGAAATTCACTTGAATCCCGAGACCGCCGATGGCTGCCAGATTGAGACGATATGTCGGACTCATGCCCGCAGGGATTTCGATCTGACCCGCCGGGCTTGATCCGGTCGGTGTGAAAATCGTCACGATTCTGTTTTCGTTCACTGGGCAGATGCTGGCGCTGCTTTTGATTTCATTGTTGATTCTGAAGGTCAGGAATCCCTCCGCTCCATCAAGAATCTCATCGCCATCCGTGTCTGGGTTCTTGGGATCGGTCCCGTAAACGGATACCTCCTCTCCGTCGTTGAGGCCGTCGCTATCCGTATCGGCAAGGTTTGGGTCGGTGCCGTAGGTTTGGATCTCATCCGTGTCGCTCAAGCCGTCACTGTCCGAGTCCCGCGCATCCCCGCTACCGCATGCGCATACTGAGAGCAGGATGAGCAGACCAAAGAGCATGGCGACGAGTCCCTTTTTTATACAGACCTCCTCGGCATCGGCGTGTCATGGATCGGTACCTATTTCGGCGTGTGGAGGATACGGAAAGGCATCTTTTGTGTCAAGGAAATGTTATCCTTTGTTTATTCCTCCTCGTTGTTTACCACTCGAAAGTCTGGATCTTTTCAGAAATTACCGGACACTTTGTTTCAGGAAGGCTTCCGCAGGCTACACGATGATAAAATTGGCTGCCAAGCCCTCGTGTGTTTCATCCCGTACTGGAGACAATCGGACAATGAAATTTTCAGGTGCAGCATCCCTTGTAGGTACCCTCTCTCCACTGTCTTCCCTCTGTTCTCACCCCAAAACAAATCGAAAAAAGCAAAAAATCGCCGGGGAGGGCTTATTCCCCACTTGACAGTAGCTTTCCTCCGTGTCTATCCTCCCCCCGCAGAAAGCGATGTCCTATCCTACCCACCTATCTGACTCCTTTCAGTCAGACTGATCTTTAACAGTTGCCGA
>DIKL01000045.1 GCA_002424545.1 Syntrophaceae bacterium UBA5619 | reverse complement strand
ATCAATCGCATCGGCGCCGGATTCATCATAAGGGACTGGGATTGAGCGCGAATTGTTGCTAACCCGGACTGCTGCACCGGATCATCTTTTGAGGCCCATGATCCGGTGCAGCCCAGGCCCGGGAACAGCTTCTTTTGCAAAATATTTGTCCTTCTCATTCGATCTCGATCAATACCTGATCGGTATCCACCTTGTCTTCCTCGGCAACGTTAATTTTCATGATCTTGCCGCCTACGGGTGCACAGATCGGATTCTCCATCTTCATCGCTTCCAGGACGATGATTTCTTCATCGGCCTTCACGACGTCTCCGACGGATACCAGGACCTCCGATATGATCCCCGGCATCGGCGCCACTACGCTGACACTCATTGACCCTACCTCCTCAGATGAAAGTTTCGACGGACGCTCCAGCATACGGTCGTCAAAAAGCGGTTTGGAATCTTTACGTCTTCCCTGTGATGTCAGCCGGCAGCTCGACCTTTTCCGGCCAGCTTGAAGGATAGCGCTGATCGGGAGACTCCTTGCGCTTCGCCTTGCGCTCCGCCAGCCCCTTGCGCTTGAACTCGTCCCTCGGCTTCTTGGGAATGCGTCCGTTGAGGATCGATTCCGACCGCAGCCGGCGGCCGATGGTCTTCTCCCATTTGGCTCCCAGCGCAAGGACACGGTCCACGTCGATCCCCGTTTCGATGCCCATCTCGTCCATCATGACCAGCATATCCTCCAGGCTCCCGAGACCGACCACGTTGGGATCTTTATAGTAGTATTCCCCCGTCCCCCTGACCGGCACGCGGTCGATGAAGTTCGTCGGCTGGCCGCCGATGCCGCCGAGGACGCCTTCATGAATCTCGACGCCGGCGTGCAGGGCCGCAAGGACATTGGCCGGTCCCCAGCCCCGCGTCACGTGAAAATGGGCGACATGGAGGTCCGGGTTGGGCAGTTCATCGAGAACCATGGAATAATAGCGATAGACCTGGTTCGGCGGCGCCGAGCCGTCGTGGTCGGCGTGCTCGATGTCGTCGGCGCCGATGCTGAGCCAGCGCTGGGTGAATTCCAGCGCGTCCTCGAAACGCGTCGGACCTGAGATGGGGCTTCCCCAGATGGTGCTCACCGTTCCGAATACCTTGACCTTGACGTCATGGCACTTCTCGATGCACCGTTTTGCCTCTTCCCAGTATTCCGGCAGGGTGGTTCCCGAGTTGGCCCAATGATGCTGCTCATCGGTGGAGACCATCATCCCGATGCGGTCCGGGCCCCAGCCTTCCTTGCGGGCGGCGACGGCCCGGTCCACGGCCGCTTCCCGGATGGCCACCGCCGTGATCTCGATATCGTCGAAATTGACGCCGGCTCTTGACAGGCGCTTGCTGTTCCGGACACGCTTGAGCAGTTCCTCGGCGTCCCGGAACTGGGGCATGAAAACAGGATTTCCGAGATTCGTGATCTCCAGCCGCTTGAAACCGGCCAGGATGGATTCCTCCACATAGTAAACCTTGGCATCGGTGGGAATGAAGTGTTCCTCGTGCTGAAGACCCTCGCGGATGGATATGTCGGCCAAACGGACCTTCTGGGGGTACTTCAGTTCATACTTGGCGCTCATAAATGACCTCCTGGAATATTTTCCCTTGAGTTATTTCCCCTTGAAGACGGGTTTCCGTTTCTCCGCAAAAGCCGCCAGCGCTTCCAGACGGTCTTCCGTGGGGATGGTAATTTCATAGGCCTTGGACTCGAGCGGCAGGGCCACGCCGAGGCTGCATTCCGAACCGTAGTTGATGGCAAACTTCGCCTGGGCAACGCCGATGGGCCCGTTCTTGGCGATCTCCCGCGCCAGATCCATGGCCGCCGCCATCAATTGGTTCGGCTCGACGACGCGGCTCACCAGGCCGATTGCGAGGGCGGTCTGGGCATTGATCCGCCGCGCCGTATAGATCAGTTCCTTCGCCTTGGCGACGCCGATGATCCGGGGAAGCCTTTGCGTTCCCCCGCCGCCGGGAATGATCGCCAGGCTCGTCTCGGTCAGGCCCATTAAAACATCGGACGATGCGACCCGCAAATCGCAGGCCAGGGCGAGCTCCGACCCGCCGCCGAAGGCAAACCCGTTGATGGCGGCGATGACCGGGACGCGTGCGTTCTCTACGGCGATCATGGTCTCGCGGACCGTCGCGATGAAGCGCCGCACCTGGTCGTCGGAGAGGGTCCGCCGTTCGGCCAGATCGGCCCCGGCCGAGAAGGATGCCTTTTTCCCCTCGAGCGGATCGGCGCCCGTAATCACAATGACCCGGAGGGATATATCGAAGTTCGACTCCTTGATGATGTTCCCCAGGGTCTCGATCATGTTGAAATTCATGCAGTTCATCTCTTTGGGACGGTTCAGCGTCAGGATGAGAATCCCGTCGTCGGTTTTTTGCTGTAAGATAACGTCCGCCATGATCCAACCTCCTTTGCATCTTCTGATTGTTCTTTATCCCCGTCTCTGATCAGAACTTGAAATTGCCGAAATGCGATTCCCGGACCGGCTTCAGGAGAGAGACTTCGAAGGCCAGGGCCAGGGCATCCCGGCAGTCCTTGAACGGAAGGGTCCCGTCCTGGAACAAGCGGGCCTCCAGGAAGAAGGGGTGGGCCTCGCTGGAATATTTGTCCACCATCATCTGCTGGAACTTCTGCGCCGCATCCTCGTCCATCTCCTTGCCGGCCTTCTTGGCGTTGGCCCGCTCGAGGCTGGTGAGGATAAACCCGGCGGTCTGCCCGGACATCACCGACGTCCGCGCCCGCATGGTGTGGAAGATGAACCGGGGATCGTAGGCCCGCCCGCACATCCCGTAATTGGCGGCCCCGTGATCGGGACCGATGACCCACTGGACCTTCGGGACCTCGGCGCAGGCGCAGGCCCGCACCATGTCGGACCCGTACTTCCCGATCCCGGCGTACTCTTCGGCCGTGCCCACCATGTAGCCCGGCGAGGCCTGGATATACAGAATCGGGATCTTCTGGGTGCAGCAGCGGACCACGAACTCCGTGGCCTTGCGCGCCGCATCCACGTAAATGATGCCGTTGCTGTTGCTCGCGATGATCCCGACGGGGATCCCCTTGAGATGCATCTTTCCGCAAACGATGTTGTCGGCCCGGCCGGGATTGTAGTTTCGCTTGTACTCGCTGAATTCGCTCCCGTCGGCGACGCAGGCGATCACCTCCCGGACATTGATCCCATGGTACGTGTCTTTGGGAAGGATCTCGTAGAGACGATCGATGGGGACCTTCGGCTCGCGGGTCTCCCGCCGCTCGATGCACAGCTTCTGCAGGGGATCGTGGGACAGCAGTTCCCGCAGCTTCTCGATGCCCTCATCCTGGGTCTGCACGAAATGGTCCGCCCCGCCGGAGATGCCCGTATGCACCCTGGCCCCGCCGAGGTCTTCCATGGTCACGACTTCCCCGATGGCCGACTTGACCATGGGCGGCCCGCCCAGGAAGGAATAGGACATCTTGTCGATCATGATCGATTCGCAGGCGAGGTAGACGATGTACGCGCCGCCCGCCGTGTTTCCCCCCGTGCTCAGCGTGTATTGCTTCAGTCCCTTGGCCGACATGCGGCACATATTGAAGAAGAAGCGGCCGAACTGGCCTTTCCCGGGAAAGACGCCGGCCTGCATCGGGAGGAAACCGCCCGCTGAATCGGCGATATAGACGCAGGGGATCCCCGCCTCGTCGGCGATATCCTGGGCGCGGAGATGCTTCTTGGTGTTGATGGGATAATAGGCCCCGGCCTTCACCCGGCTGTCGTTGGCGATCACCATCACCCAGTTGCCGTGGACCTTGCCGATGCCCGTCGCCAATCCGGCGGAAAGAACATCCCGGGTGGACTCGTAATGGATGCCGAAACCGGCGCCGCGGCTCAGCTCGAAAAATTCCGTGCCCGGATCGATGAGCTGGCGGATGAGCTGACGCACCGGCTTTTTCTCCTGCTTGGCCAGGCGGTCGATCTGATCCTGCCCGCCGGGGTTGCCGGCTTTTTCCCAGAGTTCGTAGATCTTTTTCTCCTCCTCCAGCCAGTGCTTCCGGTTTTCCGCCTGCTCCATTTCCCTTCTCTTCTGACGCGATTCCTTCTTGTCAGATTTCTCTGCCATCTGATTTTTCTCCTTTCAAATATGATTGAAGCTCCCGCTCCGGCCCGCCCGACGGTCTTCCCTATACGATTTTCAATGTTCGGGCCTGTTCGCGAAGCTCCCCGCGAAAGTCCGGATGAGCGATGTTAATCAGTGCGTTGGCGCGTTCCCTGAGACTTTTCCCTTTCAGCATGGCCACGCCGTATTCCGTAACAATGTACTGGACCTCGGTCCGGGGGGTCGTCACGACGGCGCCCGGGGTCAGGGTGGGAACGATCTTGCTGATGGTTCCCTTTTTGGCCGTCGAATGGAGGCATATAAACGATTTCCCTCCTTCTGATTTATAAGCGCCTCGACAGAAATCCATCTGTCCGCCCGTTCCGCTCAGCATTCTCACTCCGACCGACTCGGAGGCGCACTGCCCGCCCAGGTCCACCTCGGCGGTGGCGTTGATCGCGACCATCTTGCTGTTCTTGGCAATCACGGTGGGATCATTGGTATAGGAAACGGGATAGCTCTCGAACATGGGATTCCGGTCGAGATATTGGTAGAGTTTGTGGCTTCCGCCGGCAAAGGTTCCGATCACCCGTTCCCGGTGAATGGATTTTTTCCTTCCGTTAATCACGCCGGCTTCCATAAGGTCGATCATGGAATCGACGAACATCTCCGTATGGATCCCCAGGTCCTTCTTGTTCGCCAGGGCATAGCCGACGGCATTGGGCATGGCGCCGATCCCCAACTGGATCGTCGAACCGTCCTCGATGAGGTCGGAGACGGTCTGACCGATGATCTTATCCTCCGGGGTCAGCGTGGGAACCGGAATGGCCGGAAGCGGGTTGTGGTTCTCCACAATGAGATCGACCTGGGAGATATGAATGAAGGTGTCCCCGTTGATGTAAGGCTGATGTTCATTGACCTCGACGATGACTTTTTTGGACTTATCGGCCGCGGCCCGGTGATAGGTGACGCCTGTTCCGAAACTGAAATACCCGTGCTCGTCCATCGGCGACACGGAGACCATCATGACGTCGTTTTCAAGATATTTTGTATAGTATCCGGGAATCTCGTGAAAATATTCCGGGTAGGTGGTGGCGATTCCCTTGTTGACCACCTCCCGTATCCGGGCGGTCATGAACCAGCTGTTGATGGTGAATGCCTTTTGCCCTTCCGGCGAGACGTACCCGTCGGCGGGACAAAGCCAGAGGGTGTCCCGGAGATTCACATCTTTGAGTTCGTCTTTGCGATTGGCAAGGGCGCTCATCAGCTTCGGCGCCATGCCTGCGCCGAAGCCCAGTTCCACCCAATCTCCCGATTTTACGACCTTGACCGCCTCTTCCGCCGTGGTCAATTTCCTCTGATACTCATCCGCATGTCGTGACTTCATGATTTCTCCCTCCCTTTCCTGGTATCGACCAGCATCCTGATCGTGATGTCCCCCTCGCCGGACTACGGTCCTATCAGTTCCCGGCCAATGATCAGCCGCCGGACTTCCGAGGTGCCGGCGCCGATCTCAATCAGTTTGGCATCCCGCAGAAATCTTTGAACCGCGTATTCCAGCATGTAGCCGTACCCCCCGTGAATCTGGACGGCCTGGTCGGCAATACGGGTCGCTGTCTCCGCATTGAAGAGGATG
>DIKL01000042.1 GCA_002424545.1 Syntrophaceae bacterium UBA5619 | reverse complement strand
ATGTGGTGGGCGGGGTAGAAGCTGAAGGTGGCGATATCGCCGAAAGAGCCCGCCGGGCGATCCCGGTAGAGGGCGCCCAAGGCGTCGCAACTGTCCTCAACGAGCCAGAGGTCGTGACGGCGGCAGAAGGCGACGACGCTATCCAGATCGAAGGGATTTCCGAGCGTATGAGGGAGAAAGACTGCCCGCGTCCTGGAACCCAACGCCTCTTCGAGCCGACCGGTTTCCACATTGTACGTCGGGATGTCCACATCGACAAACACAGGAACGAGGCAGTTTTGGATGATGGGATTAACCGTTGTGGGAAATCCGGCGGCGAGGGTGATGACCTCGTCCCCCGGTTCAAGTCGTCGTTCCTTCAGTTTGGTCGACGTGATACAGGCAATGGCCAGGAGGTTGGCTGACGAGCCGGAATTGCACAACAGCGCGTGCCTCACCCCCAGACAGGCGGCCAAGTCGCCCTCGAAAGCGGCGGCAAACCGCCCCGCCGTCAGCCAGAAATCTAGGACCGACTCCATGACGGCAGCCATATCCTCGGCGTCGTAGACCTTGCCGGATACGGGAACGGGGGTATGCCCGGGAACGAACGGCGCTTTCCGCCGGGGTTCGTGTACCGCGTCGAAATAGTCCTCCACGGCCTTATGGACGGCTTGTCTCAGTGCGCGGTCATCCACGATCCGCTCCCTCCGTTCCGGATCTCATAAGGCCCAGGAAAGTTCGCTGCGTACGGCGAGCCTTTCATAATGGCGAATCTGATCGACGCACAGGGCGTGGATATCGTGCTGCCTGCAACCGTCGTAGAATGCCCTGTACCAGGCCGCGGTCAAGGCAAGGGTTTCCTCGATGCCCAGGACGCTGCGCCAGTTGAGCTGCGACGCCGCCTTGTCGCAGCAAAGCCTCAAGGCGACAGCCTCGTGTACCGCCCCGGGGTCGGAGATGTCACGCCACTCTCCCCCTCCCCAGGCACGAATGAACCGTTCGACCAGTTCGGCCACGCTCAGAGAGGATTCGTTGGGCGGTCCGAAATTCCACGCGCCGCTGAACGTCTCGGGCGCCTCGGACAAGATTGCACCCAACCACAGATAGCCGGCGAGCGGCTCCAGGACATGTTGCCAGGGGCGAATGGCCCGAGGGTTTCGGATCTGGATAACGCCGTTGCCCTTCAGGGCGCGCACGCAGTCGGGCAACAGGCGGTCCCTCCCCCAGTCGCCTCCACCCACAACATTGCCGGCACGACAGGACGCGGCGCCCAGGCCTCGGATTCCATTCGGGGGGCGCTGAAAAAATGATCGGAGATAAGCGGCAAACACCAGTTCGGCGCATCCTTTCGAGGCACTGTATGGATCATGGCCGCCCATTGGATCGTTTTCGCGATAGCCCCAGAGCCATTCCCTGTTCTCATAACATTTATCACTGGTGACATTTACCAGAGCCCTCACGCCGCCGGTCTGTCGGATCGCATCGAGGACGTTGACGGTCCCGCCGACATTGACGTCGAAGGTCGTTTTGGGATCGTCGTACGAGGGCCTGACCAGCGCCTGTGCCGCCAGGTGAAAGACGAACTCGGGCCGATAGCGATTGAAAACGTCCAGGAGTCCTTCCATGTCCCGCACGTCGCCATTCACGTGGATCAGCCGGTCCTCCAAACCCGCGGCGACAAAGATGCTCGGCTCGCTCGGAGGCGCCAGGGCATAGCCCACGACTTCGGCCCCCAGCGCCCGAAGCCACATGCACAACCAGGCGCCCTTGAATCCGGTATGTCCGGTCACGAGAACCCGTCTGTTCCTGTAGACGTCTTTGAAGGACATCATTCCGCCTCGATCATGAAAATCCCTTGCGAACCACTCAGACCGGGGAGACCTGGTTCACCGAATAATTGAAGTAATTTTGCCCTTTCTGTGTTAAAGGCGATCCTATACCGATTTTCAATGAGAATCAATTGATTATGACGCCGCCGACAATGAAATCTTCGCTATCGGGTCTCGCTCGTCTTTTTTCCGGCGCCAACCGATTCCCCACCGTCCTTCCCATCGCCGTTTTGGGGCTTCTGACCCTAGCCATGTTCGGAGACGTCCTTTTCTTCGCGGACGGCCAGGTACTATCCCGTGCAGGACTGGATCTCTTCTCCGGTGAAATGTTCGGACTGGACTTCCAACTCCGTGAACTGAAAAACGGCCGCTTTCCGCTTTGGAACCCCCATCTATTTTCCGGCGCCCCGTTCATTCCCGTCGCATTCTATCTGCCCAACGTGATGTTCCTCGTATTGCCGCTGGCCGTCGCCATCAACGCCAGTATTGCGCTGCACGTCTTCCTGATCGGCTGTTTCATGTTCTTCTGGATGCGATACCGGGGGCTGAGCCCGGTCGCCGCCTTGCTGTCCTCCGTCCTGCTCATGTTTTCCGGCCCTTTTTTCATGCACGTTTATGCGGGACACTTGGGAAACCTTTGGGCCATGGTCTGGGTTCCCCTGATTTTTCTCTGCGTGGACGGGATCATTGAAGACCGTAAACGAAAATGGATCCTTTGGGGCATCGTCGCCGTCTCGATGCAAATCTTCACCGGACAGGCGCAATACGTTTATTACACGGCAATCGCCGTCTTTTTGTACGCCCTGCTTCGCATTTTGCGTGCCGAAAATCGCTGGCAGGCAACCTTGGGCCTTTTCCTGTTGGCCGTCGGTGGCTTTTGTCTGAGTGCGATACAATCCCTCCATCTGTTTCAGGTCGGCAGCGAGGGCGTTCGCAGCGGCGGCCTCTCCTATTCTTTCGCCGCCATGTTCTCCTTCCCTCCGGAAAACCTCCTGACACTGGTTGCACCGCTCTTCTTCGGCGACATGTCGGAAGTTCCCTACTGGGGTCGCTGTTATCTATGGGAGATGTGTCTGTTCTTTAGCGTCTCGGGATTATTTCTGGCCCTCCTCGCCCTCTTCGCCGACGCAAGTCGTTTTAAACGCCAATCGCTTGTGATGCTGGTCGCTCTTTTCGTTCTGGCGCTCGGCGCCCACACGCCGCTCTTTCAACTCCTCTACGACCATTTGCCGGTTTTCAATGCCTTCCGCGGATCATCTAAGTTTTCGTTTTTTTTCATCGTCTTCATGGCGGCCCTCGCCGGATGCGGCTTCGACCTCCTCAAGAGAGGTGATGCATCTCCGGTCAAATCGGCCGTCATTCTTCTGGGCGCCGGATTTATCCTGGTCACACTGGCGTCCCTCCTTTACGCCACTGCCGGACAGACGGGCGTTGAGAGAATCTGGAGTCAAATCCTGGGCTTTATCGCCGGGACGGGCGAGTCCTACCTTCCTCCTCAAGCCTACGGGGATCCCGCTTTTCTGGACAACTCGTCAGCCCTGGCCGCCACGAACCTCGCCATCGCCGGCGCCATCCTGTTCGGAATCGCTTCCTGTTTGTATATATCCAGATATTCGAAGAAATTCCTCGTTATTCTCATCCTGGTGGCCTGCGGGGAGGGGTTCGTCTTCGCCCACATGTTCAGACCGACCTTCGACGTAAACCTGACCCAGGTAAGCGAACTTTCGAATTTCTACCGTGCACACCCAGGAGACTACCGGGTGCTCAGCCTCTTCAATCCGAACACGGCGTTGTCCACGCAAGCCCGGGACATCTGGGGCTACGGCCCCGTGGTTCAAAAACGATATGCCGAGTTTATCGCCTTCACCCAGGAAATGGACCCGAATCAGGCCTCGACCTACGTTCGATTCACGAAGGTCCACCCCCTCTATACGCTCCTGCGCCTGCGTTATGTTCTGATCCCCGCCGACGGGAAAATTCTCATCCGTGAAACAAACAGCCATATGCCGCGCACCCAACTCATCCGGGACGTAAGGATCTTGCGGGAGCGGGATCTCATCTTCGCCGAAATGGGAAAAGCGGCGTTCGATCCCCGTCAGACCGTTATCCTGGAAACAGCCCCCTCCATAGTCATTTCCAAGAGGGCCGCCGATCCGGAAGACAAGATCAGAATTATCGAGCGATCCTCCGACGACCTGACAGTTCATGCGCAGGTTTCCGCACCGGCGGTTCTGCTTGTCCCGGATTCGTACAGCCGGGGATGGCAGGTGGAAAATCTGAGAAAGAACGTCGATCTCAAGTACGAGATTATGCCGGCCGATTATTCCCTGATGGGTATCCCCCTGGGGGCGGGAGAACACTTTTTCAGAATACGCTATGCACCGACAGGTTTCGCAATCGGGAAATGGATATCCCTACTTACCTTTTTCGTCTTTCTCGGCTGTTTATGGCACTCAAGATATCTTTCATGAAACCAAGCCAGCATAACTGAAGAAGAGACTCCCGACTCATGAAGCCAAGCGAATCACAAAATTCAAAATATTCGATCAGGTTATCGGGCCGCTCAATGCCGCCTGTGCTTTCTTCAGATTATTCCAAGCATTCTCATAACGATGGTCAATTTTTATGGCTTCTTCAAACTGTACTATCGCCTTCCGATAATCTCCTTGAGAAGCGAGTGCTGCCCCCAGATTGTTCAGCATCTTGGCGTTACCGGGTTTGAGTTTCAATCCCTGAACAAACAACCCTTCTGCATCTTTGTATTGCATTCTTTCCATGAAAATGATTCCCAAATCATTATAGGCTCGACTGTCCTGCTTCAAAGAAAGAGAATGCCGGATATTCCGGACGGCCTGTTCGTCATCGCCTATCCGGTGATATGCCATGCCTAAACCATGATATGCTTTGTAATTATTCTCCGTCACTGTAACGGCATGTTGAAAAAACTAAATAGTTAGTTTTCTGATTTTTTCATAATCTACGACAAAACTAAATAAGTTTAGAACAACAGATAAAGTTACATGGTAAGTTGGCCTTGCAAGCTCATCGCAACATTTCACGGGCACGGTCCACCAATTTCAAGATTTCCGGATCATCCGGAACAACAACCAACGCTTTTTCACCTTCAGAAATCAACCTTTTATTGTCTCCCATTTCCGACAAAATTGCCAACACCTGCTTCCATAACCTGATATTGTTCGGTTCATAAAACAATATCTCTTTGAGTTTATCAACCGCCTCCGCTTTTCGCCCCGTTTTATACATTACCATTGCCAAACCATATTCGGCATTGATATTGTTGCTTTTTATATTTAAAGCCTTTTTGTAGGCCTTAATTGCCAATTCATTTTTGCCCGATCCCCGATAAGCGTCACCCAAATACCTATAAGTTTCATCCTTGACAAATGATAATTCCTGGGCTTTTTTAAAATACTCAATTGCCTCTCCATAACGTTCCTGGATGCAAAGTCCCACACCAAGGTTATGATAAAGGAGTCCATATCTTGGTTTTATTTTTATGGCTTCCCTCGTGTATGCGATTCCTTTTTCGATTTCACCACCATTCATACGGACATAACCCAAATTAGCAAGTGCAATGTAATTGCCCTTTGTCACTTTCAATGCGTGCTCGAAAAGAGTAATACTATTTCGCCAATAACCAACCTGTATCCACGAACAAAAAGAGAAATAAATAATTATCAAAGATGCCATAATCCACAACAATGATGATTTTATTCTATATCTTTCGTATAGATCAGCAATACCCCATACAAAAATAATAAAAAGTCCGATAATAGATACATAAGTATAACGATCCGCCATCGCATGAGGACCAACCTGAATAAGGCCGATTACTGGAAACAACACGATCAAATACCAGAACCAACCCAAAAGAATATAAGGCTTGCGCTGACGAATGTAGATAATAACAACTGTTATTAAAGTAATAAAAAGCGTTGCTCCAACGGTTTGTGAAATTGAAATATCGATGGGATGAGGGTAAATAAAAGCGAGATTAACAGGCCATAACGTCATTAGTAGATATTTTACATATGAAACAATGGCATTGGCACAACGTTCTGCAACATTTAAATTTTCAAGGCTGGTCAGTGCTCCCACTTTTTTTTCTGTGTAAAAAACCAAAATTGATGCCGCCACTGATAGAAAAATAAGGGGAAGTTTCTCAAAAAGCAATGCTGTAAGTGATCGCTCTGAAAATCTATCAAGGGATATTTCTCGATCATAGTGGTTATGATTTTTGTTGAACTCTATGCGTTTGAGAGGCCAATAATCCAATAGTAACATTATAACAGGGAATGTAACTATCATAGGTTTTGACATCAAACCGAAAATAAACAATATAATTACAGTTAGATATTTCCGCAAGGTAGGATATAATGCGTACTTGATGTATGCATAAAGAGATGCAAAGCCGAACAAAGTGGAAAGTAAATCCTTTCGCTGTGACACCCATGCGACAGATTCGACATGAAGAGGGTGAACGGCAAAAAGTAGAGCCACAAATGCGCTACGTAATGGCGCTGCAGTAGCTGCTTTTATGATAAAAAAAAGTAAAAGGGTATTGAGTATGTGAAGTATAACATTTGTCCAATGAAATCCACCTGGACTGTAGTTAAAAATTTCACGATCCGTCATCAATGAAAGCCATGTGATGGGATGCCAAAACCCTGACTCCGTGGCAGTGAAGGCCCACTTTACTCCCTGCCAGGTAATTCCAGCCATCACTTGTGGCTTTTCTGTAACATATTCATTATCGTCATAATAAATGAATTTAAAATCTTTAACTTGCCAGTAAACGACAATGATGGCCAAGCACATTGCAATACAAAGGATGATGTCCCGCTTAGCCTCAAACGATTTCAACATATTCTTTCCTCGAAACTGACAAACCAAATAAAAAAAGGGGTAAGATCTTGTCTCGCCCCTTGTTTATACTGCTAAAATTAATTTTCTTAAGGTGTGATTGTGCCCGCTGAATTAACCGTAAATCCCTTGCCGCCTGACGTACTTGATGCAGTAATTGACAAGGTACTCATTGTATCCGAACCTGATGCAATGCTCGTATTTACATTTTGTGTGGATTTGAAACCATAATCACCCAAAATCGCCATGGAAACGGCCGATCCCGGAGAATCAGAAAAGAATGCCTGAGCCGCGGTATAGGCGTTCTTTGCATCGGATCTGGCCTGTGACTCATAACCCCTGGTCCTGTAAGCCGTGAACTGAGGGATGGCGATTGCTGCCAGGATGCCGATAATCGCGATGACGATCATGAGTTCGATCAGGGTGAAACCTTTCGTGCCTCTCTTGTGAAATGCCTTGATCATTGTGTTCTCCTTTCCGTTCTATTTGAATTTGTGAAGTTCTCTATTTCTACCGCGTTCTTTCTTCCCGCACCACCCCCTTCATTTATCAAATTTCACAACGGATCAATAATGCTGCTCTCCGTGAAAGCAAATTGCATGCCGGCTCATAAACCTTGGCTCGGATATGAATGATACGTTCTATCCGTTTAAATTCATGCACTATCTTCGAATCAACCCTTGACCGTTCGATCTTCTCACCCCGAACGGATGAGTCTGATGTGTGAATATGACCGCTTCAGACGTGATTTTCACCGCCCTGCCTTCATCCCCGTCGTGCATTTCGCCGGGCAAGGCGCCGCCCCTCCCCCTTGATTCCGCGCCCCTTGTCTGATAGATAGAGGACGCGAACGAACGATGAGGGGTGCCATCATGTACGAGGTGACGATCCAGAAGTCTTTCTCGGCGGCCCACGTGCTGCCGGAGATCGGGGGAAAGTGCGAAGCGCTGCACGGCCACAACTTTGCCGTGGAGGTCACGGTCGCCGGGCCGGAGCTCGACACGCAGGGGATGCTCATCGACTTTCGCGTCCTGAAGGGGTGGTTGAACGAGATCCTTGATGGACTGGATCATAAATACCTCAACGACCTCGAGATCTTCCGGGGCGTCAACCCCTCTTCCGAACAGGTTGCCCGTCACATCCACGACCGGCTCTCCGACAGACTCGCGGGCTCGGGACTTTGCCTGCAAGGCGTGACCGTATGGGAATCGGACAACGCCCGCGTCGCCTACCGGGGGGTTGTCCCCTGAGGCGCAACCGCACCCGCGGCCGCCGCCGTTGCGACCCCGATCGTCGCAAACCCTTGAGGGCCTGCAACACCGAGACACCATGATTGACATTCAGAACCAGACGGACGAACGCAACATCGCCATCACCAAGGTCGGCGTCAAGGGGATCAAGTATCCCATCATCGTGCTCGACCGCGCCCACGGCACCCAACACGTCAACGCCCAGATCAACATGTACGTGAACCTGCCCCATCACTTCAAGGGCACGCACATGAGCCGGTTCGTCGAGATACTGAACGAGTTCCGCGGCCGGATCAACATCAAGACGTTCGAGACGATCCTCGCGCGCGTACGCGAGAAGCTCCAGGCCGAGTCCGCGCACATGGAGATCGACTTCCCCTATTTCATCGAAAAGACGGCGCCGGTCTCCGGGGCCGGAAGCCTGATGGAATACCGCTGCACCTTCACCGGCATCCACGCGGCCGGGAAAATGGACTTCTGCGTGGGGGTGGCCGTGCCGGTCACCACGGTCTGCCCCTGCTCCAAGGAGATCAGCGCCAGCGGCGCCCACAACCAGCGCGCGGTCGTCTTCGTCAAGGTCCGTTTTCGGAAATTCTTCTGGATTGAGGACCTGATCCAACTGGTGGAACAGTCGGCGAGCGGCGAGGTCTATTCCCTCCTCAAACGGGTGGACGAGAAATTCGTCACGGAGCGCGGCTATGAAAACCCTATGTTCGTGGAGGACGTGGTCCGCAACGTCGCGGAGCGGCTCAACCGCGACCCGAATTTCACCTGGTACAGCGTCGAGGCGGAGAGCTTCGAGAGCATCCACAACCACAGCGCCTACGCCTTTCTGGAAAAGCCGCAAATTGCGGATTGACGAATCGCGAGAATTGGGTAATAGTTTCAGCCACAGGCGCTTGAACGATACCCCTCTCGGTCATGACCGGGAAAACAGCACCGAACGCGCAGTCATATCCATGACTGTTTTCACGCCTTCGCGGCGTCACACGGGGCATGGGGATTTACCGTAAAAGCGGGAATCCATACGCCTACATAAAGACCGCATTCCCGCCCTCGTGGGATGGACACAGGGTGCAGCGGGAAAGACGCATACGCCAAGGTCTTCCATGAAAAAGGAAAAAACGGACGCATTTTTCAATCTTTATGCCCACGGCTTCATCCGCGCGGCGGTCTGCATTCCGGAGGTCCGGATCGCCGATCCGGCCTTCAACGCCGCCCAGACGCTGAAGCTGGCCCGGGAGGCCGTCGCGAACAAGGCGATCCTCGCCGTCTTTCCGGAGCTTGGGCTCTCGGCTTACTCCAATGAAGACCTCTTCCATCAGGACGCCCTCCTCGCGGCCGTCCGCTCCGCCCTGCAAACGCTCCTGGAGAAAACGCGGACGACAAACCTCGTGCTGGTCGTAGGGGCGCCGCTGCAAATCGATTCTCGTCTGTTCAACTGCGCCGTCGTCCTCCACAAGAGCGCCATCCTCGGGGCCGCCGTCAAGTCCTACCTGCCCAATTACCGAGAATTCTATGAGCGACGGCAGTTCAGCCCCGCGGACGAGGCCCTCCCGCGGACGATCGACCTCTGCGGCCAGTCGGGCATTCCTTTCGGGGCCGACCTGATTTTTGCCTGCAACGAGATCCCCGCCCTGAAGCTCTTCTTCGAGTTGTGCGAGGACGTCTGGGTCCCCATTCCGCCGTCGAGCTTTGCGGCGATGGCGGGGGCGACCGTCCTGGGCAATCTCTCGGCCTCGAACATCACGATCGGCAAGTCCGACTACCGCCACAGCCTGGCGGCCAACCAGTCGGCCCGCTGTATGGCGGCCTACCTCTACGCCGCCGCCGGGCCGGGCGAATCGACGACGGACCTCGCCTGGGACGGCCATGCCATGATCTACGAAAACGGCAACCTCCTGGCGGAGTCCGAACGCTTTTCTTCGCATGCACAGGTAATATACGCCGACGTTGACCTCGACCGCCTCGTCCAGGACCGGATGCGCCTGACGACGTTCGGGCAGAACGCGCGCACGCATCGTGAGCGACTGGCAACTTTCCGACAGGTCCCCTTCTCCCTCGGCCTCCCGGCTGGCCGGATTCTTCTCGAGCGCGAATATGCACGTTTCCCCTACATCCCGGCCGATCCTGCCAAGCGCGACCAGCGGTGCTACGAGGCCTACAACATCCAGGTTCAGGGCCTGGCGCAGCGCCTGAAATCTTCGGGCATCCCGCACGCGGTGATCGGCGTTTCCGGCGGTCTCGATTCCACGCACGCCCTGATCGTCGCCGCCCGCACGATGGACCTCCTGAAACGGCCGCGTTCTAGCGTGAAGGCCTACACGATGCCCGGATTCGCCACGACCGACAAGACCTACCGCAACGCACGTCGCCTGATGGACGCCCTCGGGGTGGAGGCCAACGAGATCGACATCCGCCCCAGCTGCATGCAGATGCTGAAAGACCTCGGACACCCCTACGCCGCGGGCGAAACCCGGTACGACATCACCTTCGAGAACATCCAGGCCGGGGAGCGGACGTCGCACCTGTTCCGGATCGCGAACATGCGCCAAGGGTTGGTCGTGGGCACGGGAGACCTGAGCGAACTGGCCCTGGGCTGGTGCACGTACGGCGTGGGCGATCACATGTCCCACTACAACGTCAACGCCAGTGTCCCGAAGACCCTGATCCAGCACCTGATCCGCTGGGTGGCCCAATCGGGACAGTTTTCGCTGGAAACCTCGGAGACCCTGATCGATATCCTGGAGACGGAAATCAGCCCGGAACTGATCCCCGGCCAGAACGGCCAGCAGCCTGCCCAGCAGACGGAATCGGTCATCGGTCCCTACGAATTGCAGGATTTCAACATCTTCTACACGACGCGCTTCGGCTACCTGCCGACGAAGATCGCCTTCATGGCCTACTGCGCCTGGCGGGACAAACACGCGGGATTCTGGCCCGATGTGCCGGAACACAAGCGCCATCAATACACGATCGTGGAGATCCGCCGTTGGCTCGAGGTTTTCCTCCGGCGCTTCTTCGCGACCAGCCAATTCAAGCGCTCGTGCATCCCGAACGGCCCGAAGGTCGGTTCGGGCGGATCGCTCTCCCCTCGGGGGGACTACCGGGCCCCATCGGACAGCGTGGCCACGGTTTGGCTGGAGAACGTCCGGCTCGTCCCTGAAAAGGAATAAGGCGGGTTCTCGTCATATCCGTCTTCCCGCTGAATCACCAGCGGGTGGTGATGCGCGAACCTGTTGAGCAGGCGGGATTCCTGCCTGCGCGGAAACCGCGCAAAAAAAGAAAACGGGATTGACGAAACGGGAAAGAAAAGACCCTGGGCGGGCCGTCAGGAAGATTGTCCAGGATAACGTTCCAAGCAAAATTTGTACGGGTTGACGCATGAGACAGAGGGAGACCTACCGGGATTTCGACGCGACCGAGCTGTACTGCCCGGTCTGCCGGCGGGCGGTGCCGGTCCGGAAACGCCTGCTGCTTGTCCTGACGAACGGCGACAAGTACGACTACACCTGCGCGTATTGCGGCACGTCCGTGGGCGACAAGCTCGTCACGCAGCGGGACGAGTTCGACATCCTGAGCAAATAACAAAACCTTCGGTTTCATGATCAGGCAGCCGAAGGATTGTTATTCCCGTTTTTCCCCGTCATGCCCGCCGAGGCGGGGATACAGAGTTTTCAAGACGTTCATGCTTTACTGCCTCCGCGGGAATGACACATGAAGGTGCGGTAACGGCAAAATGAGATCGGGGAATGGCGGAGTGGATGAGGATTTCTCATCATGGAAAGGGCCGCGTCCTCACGGATCGCGGCCCTTCTTTGATGACATCAATCGTTCAGCAAGGGCCGCCGGATTCGCTTGCGTGAACCCGGCGGCCCGGATGATCAGTCTTCCTTCAATTCCTTGATGTTCGCGTAGAAGTCGAGGATCTCCGGATTTTTCAGGGCGTCCTTGTTCTGGACTTCCTTCCCTTCGATGACCTTCTTCACCGACAGTTCCACCTTCTTCATGTTGAGCGTGTAGGGGATGTCGGGCACGGCGAGGATCTTGGCCGGCACGTGTCGCGGCGAGGCATTGGCCCGGATGGCCGTGTTGATCCGCTTCTTCAGCTCGTCGGTCAGCTCCTTGCCGGGGGCCATCTTGACGAAGAGGATGACGCGGACGTCGTTCTTCCAGCTCTGGCCGACGACGATGCTGTCCGCAACCTCCTCCATGTTCTCCACCTGGCGGTAGATCTCGGCGGTGCCGATCCGGACGCCGCCCGGGTTCAGCGTGGCGTCGGAGCGGCCGTAGATGACCATCCCGCCGCGCTCGTTGATCAGGGCGTAGTCGCCGTGCCGCCAGACGCCGGGATACACGTCGAAGTAGGCCGCATGGTACTTGCTGCCGTCGGCATCGTTCCAGAAGTAGATCGGCATGGAGGGCTCGGAGGCCGTGCAGACCAGCTCGCCCTGCTCGTTGATGACCGACTTGCCGTTGTCGTCGAAGGTCTCGACCTTCATGCCGAGGCCGCGACACTGCAGCTCGCCGGAATAGACCGGACCCATCGGGTTGCCCAGGGCGAAGCAGCCGTTGATGTCCGAGCCGCCGGAGATCGAGGAGAGCTGGAGGTCCTCCTTGATCTCGCGATAGATGAATTCAAATCCCTCTTCGGACAGGGGGGATCCCGTGGACAGGAGGGACTTCACGGAGGACAGGTCGTACTCCTTGCCCGGTTTCACGCCCTCGTTCATCAGGGCGGCGATGTAACCCGCGCTCGTCCCGAATACGGAGATCTTCTCTTCCTGGGCGGTCTTCCAGAGGACGCCGGGGGCCGGGTGGAAGGGGTTGCCGTCGAACAGGAGCAGACGGGCGCCCACGGCGAGCGAGCTGACCAGCCAGTTCCACATCATCCAGCCGGTGGTGGTGAAGTAGATCAGCCGGTCCTCACGCGTGAGATCCGTGTGCAGCAGGTGTTCCTTTTGATGCTGCAGCAACGTGCCGCCGGCGCCGTGCACGATGCCCTTGGGCACGCCGGTGGTGCCNNCCAGTTCCACATCATCCAGCCGCAGGTTGTGAAGTAGAAGATCGTGTCCTCGCGCGTCAGGTTCGTGTGGAGGATGAGTTCCTTCATGTGGTGCACGAGGATGCCGCCCGCGCTCTGGACCATGCACTTGGGCAGTCCGGTCGTCCCGGAGGTGAACATGATGTAGAGGGGATGATCGAAGGGAAGCTGGGCAAACTCGACTTCCAGATTGTCTTCCTTGGCCTTGAAATCGTCGTATTTGACGGCCCGGGGAATCCCGCTGACGTCGAAATCCTGCTGCGTATAGGGCACGACGACCACCTTCTCGATGGTATCGAGCTGCTGGACGATTTCGGCGATGCGGTCGAGCGAGCCCAGATTCTTGCCCTTGAACCAATAGCCGTTCGCGGCAAACAGGACCTTCGGCTGGATCTGGCTGAAGCGGTCCATGACGCCCTTGATCCCGAAATCGGGGGAACAGGAGGACCAGACGGCGCCCATGCTCGTGGCGGCCAGCATAGCAACGACCGTCTGGGGCATGTTCGGCATGAAACCCGCCACGCGGTCGCCTTCCTTCACGCCGGCGGCCTTCAGGGCCTTGGCCACCTTGGCCACCTCCCGGTAGAGTTCGGCATAGGTCATCTTCGTCGTGGGATGGTCTTCGCCCTTGAAAATGAGTGCGACCTTGTCGTCACGGTAACGGAGCAGGTTCTCTGCGAAGTTCAGCTTCGCGCCGGGGAACCACTTTGCCCCCGGGAGCTTGAAGGGATCGTCCACGACCTTGTCGTATTTTTTGGAAAACTTTATGTCGGCGTAATCCCACCAGGTCGCCCAGAAGTCGGGAATGTTGTCGACCGACCACTGGTAGAGTTCGGGGTAGTTCTTGAAGTTCTTCCCGAAGCGCTCATTGACGTGAGTCATGAAACGGTACATGTTGGTGCTCTTCACCCGTTCTTCCGAAGGGGTCCACAATAACTTACCCATTCCCAAACCTCCTGTCGCAATTTATTTTTACCGCCGTTTCGGCTGTCATCGATCCTTCGGCCGCCGCGACGATGCGCAGGGCGCCGTACGTCGCCCGCAGCGACACAAAACCTTCGTGCCCGCAACTCCTTCGGCCACGCGCTTCTTAAGCACAGATTGACTGACGTGTCAATCACATTTTGCACGCAGGAACCTCGCGCCTTGTTGATCATCTCGCGATTGCGCTCATGCCGAGAATGACAAACAGGCATCCGTGGATAGGATCGAAATGGGATCGACTTCCGGTTTCCGTCCGTCGCGATGAATCGAGCAGCGTGCGAGGAGAAGGGAAAGGGGCTTGCGTCCTATGGTTTTTTCTCCAAGGCCCTTTTTAATTTCTCTCCCAGCGCCCCGAGAGGGCCGTCGGCCCCTGCGGTCGGTGGGGCGGCGGGATCGCGGTAGACGAGACTGGTTTCCTTGCCCGCCGCACCCTGGGCGGCGTAGAAATCACCCAGGAGTTCCCGGCTGTGAACATCCTCGTGACAATAGGCGCAAAGATTTTCCCAGTTGCTGCCGTCCGGCGGGTTGTTCTGGTGGTTCCCGTCCTTGTGATGAACCGTCAAAAGATGCCTGTTTTTTTCACCGAAGTCGCGCCCGCAGCGGGCGCACACGTATCCGTGGAGCGCGAGGGATCGCTCCCGGTATCCCTCCCCGCCGGATGTCTTCTCCAAGTCCTTGAAGATGGCTTCGATACTTTTCGACGGCTTCGCACGGTCTGCCGTGACTTGCGTCCGGATGCGGCCGCCTCGGGCGCCAAAGGTCATCTTGGCCATAAGCCTAACGGTTTCGCTCTTTGCTCTCGGTGTCCCGTGAGGATGGGGTGTTCGCAACACCTTCGGGAAGTTCTTCGGGCTTCCGGTTGGGTTCGTGACGATAAACCTGGAGTGCGTTGAAAAAGGTCCGGACTCCCCTGCCAAAGGCCCGGAGTGTCCGGATTCTTCGGATCAGCGGCATCCGGGCGCCCGTCAGCAAAACGCTCTTCAGATTCCAGAGAACCCCCAGGCCGAAGGAGGCGCGATCGACGGCAAGGGCGAGTCTCTCCACCTGTACATCCACCGTTCGCGTCACGTGACGGAGATTCAGGGTGATGGCTTCGAGATTTTCCAACAGGCCTGGCAGCGTTCGGTTCAACGTCTGCAGCGTCGTCTCCAGGGTTTTCATCGTGCGCCATAATTGCAGCAGGAAAGGGACTGCAGCGAGGGCGACCAGCAGAAACGATAGACAAAGGATGAACACGCTCAGTTGGAGAGACATGACACCGGCCTCATACCGTCTTTTCTTTTTCTTCCTTGAAGGACGCCACGCCGGCTTCGAAGGCCTTTTTCAGGCGGCCCTTCCCCTCTTCCAGGCCGTCCCGACTCTTTTCAGCCAGTTCATCGACCGTTTCCTCGACGTCGCCGGCTCTCTCCTTGGCGGATCGCTCGAGATCCTTCAGGCGTTTTACCGCCGTCTCGTAGGTCCGGCGGCTTTTCTCCAGGGCGACTTCGTATTCGTCCTTGGCGCGCGCCAGGAACTCATCCGCCATCTCGGCGAGGTCTTCCCGCGCTTCTTTCCCACTCTTGGGCGCAAAGAGAATCCCGAGCGCCGCACCGACGAGACCACCCAGTAACACCCCCTTGATAAAATCCGAGCCTCGTGTTGACATGCTGTTTACCTCCTCCATGGCTTTTTTCATCAAACCGGCCTTCATCGCGACTGGAATCATTCGTTGATCTCGGCCTCACCATAGCAGAATATGACAATATTTCAAGAAAAATGGGGGGAGGCATGGACGCCGTAACTTCAGGCGCGAGGAACGAGAGACGGCCAAGCGGTCAGAGAAGACCAAAAATAACAAACCGGGCATTCCCACGACGGGAACACCCGGTTTGTGCTGCCATACCTATGAATACTTACTTTGCTGCCGGTGCTGCCGGGGCTGCCGGTGCTGCTTCCGGAGCCGCTGCCGGTGCTGCGGGCTCTGCGGGCGCAGGCGCGGGGGCTTCCGTCGTCGCAGCCTCTTCCGGTTTCTGCTCTTCGGCCTTCTTGCAGCCGACCACTGCGAACGACAACGTCACAAGGAAAAGCAGAGAAACGATCATCGCGACAATCTTTTTCATCCTACCCTGTCACCTCCTTTCATAGAATTTCCCACCAGTTGGGCAATTCACCACCCAATTTGAAATGCATTCATACGCTTTTTTTTTACCTTGTCAAGAGATATTTATCATTATATAAGGCAGGCGCACGCAGAAACTCACGACGGAAGGGGAGGCCGATGATCCTGGGCATCGATGTCGGGGGGACGCATACCGACGCGGTTCTGATCGAAGATTTCCAAGTCAAGAGAAAAACGAAGGTATTAACCAATGAAGCGAATCTTCTGGATTCCCTCCTGGCCGTCACGACCGAACTCTTTCGTGACGAAGATCCTCAAAAGCTCGAACGTGTCGTCCTGAGTACGACGATTTCCACCAACGCCGTCGTCCAGAGCAAGATCGATCGCGTCGGGATGTTGATCGTCAGCGGTCCCGGGCTCTCCCCGACCGATCTGCCCATCCAGCGCGACGTCCACTTTCTGTCCGGCGCCGTCAACCACCGCGGAGTGGAAACGGCCGCGATCGATCCGGAAGAGGTCGGGCGCACCGCGGGCGGATTGCAGCGCGAAGGCATCCGTCATGTCGGCATCGTCGGAAAATTCTCCACCCGCAATCCCCAGCAGGAATTCCAGATCAGGGATCTGATCAACGATCACTTGCGTCACGTCTCCCTCGGCCACCGCATGTCCGGTCATCTGAACTTTCCCCGCCGGATCGCGACCACGTACCTCAACGCCGCCATCTGGGAAAGGTACCAGAAATTCGTCAAGCAGATCCTTTATTTCGTCAAGGAGCAGGGAATCACCGTGCCCCTCTACATCCTGAAGGCGGACGGCGGCACCTTCGACATCCACCGTTCCGTCGATTTTCCCGTGCAGACCATCCTCTCCGGTCCGGCGGCGAGCATCATGGGCATCCTCAGCATGGTGGATTGCGCGGAAGACGCCATTGCCCTCGACATCGGAGGCACGACGACGGACATCGCCATCTTTGCCGACGGCGTCCCGCTCCTGGAACCGTTCGGCGTTCATATTGAAGGGCACAAGACCCTGATCCGCGGGCTTAGGACGCGCTCTATCGGCGTGGGCGGGGACAGTCGCGTTCAATTCTCCGACGGCGGCCTCACCATCGGTCCGGAGCGGGAAGGACCCGCGGCGGCCTTCGGCGGGCCCTTCCCCACCCCGACCGACGCCATGATCGTCCTAGGACTGACCGACATCGGCGATACCGGAAAGGCGACGGCGGCCATTCAACCGATCGCCGCGGCGATGAACGTATCGCTCGATGCTGCCGCCCGGGCCATCTTCAACCAAACCTGCGAAAAGATCGTTCACCGCGTCCGTGCCTTTATCGAGGAGATCAACAACGAACCGGTTTACACCATCCACGAACTGCTGGAGGGAAAAGTCCTCAAGCCGACCGCCATGTACATCGTTGGCGGACCCGCGGAACCGATGTCCACACGGCTGGGAGAAATGATGGGCTGCCCGGCCTCCCTCCCCCGCAACGCCGAGGTGGCCAATGCCGTCGGCGCCGCTCTGGCGCGGACCACGGCGGAAATGACGATCCTCGCCGATACGGAACGGAGGATCCTGACCATCGCCGAGGAGGGGTTGCAGCTGACCGTCTCGCCGCGCTTCACGCTCGCCGAGGCCATCGCCATCGCGAAAGAACGGCTCCGCGAACGCGCCCTCGACATGGGCGCCAAGGAGCGTGACCTGGAAATCGAGGTGATCGAGTGCCAGGAATTCAACATGGTTCGAGAATACTACACGGCGGGCAAGAACATCCGGGTCAAGGTCCAGGTGAAGCCCGGCTTGATCTCAACCCTGCGTTAGGGAGAACCGCATGACCAGAACGAGAAAAACAGGACTGATCTTCTTCCCGGCGTTCGACTGGGCCATCTCGCCGACACATCCCGAAAGGGAAGAGCGACTGCTGTACACGCAGGACCAGGTCTTCGAAGAAGGCCTGCTGGATTTCGACAACATCATCGAGTACAAGCCCGGATTGGCGACGGTGGAGGACATCAACCGCGTCCATGTCTGCGTGCCCGACGCGCGCAGCGTGATCACGGAATCCCACCTGATCTCGGCCGGCGGGGCCATCACGGCGGCCGACAAGGTCTTGAGTGGCGAGGTCGACAACGCCTTCGCCCTAGTCCGTCCGCCCGGTCATCACGCGATGCTCGTCGTCCACGGCGCCCGGGGATTCTGCAACATCAATATCGAAGCCGTCATGATCGGTTACATCCGCAAACACTACGGCGCGAAGCGGATCGCGGTCATCGATACGGATTGCCACCACGGAGACGGGACGCAGGATATCTTCTGGAACGACCCGAACACCCTGTGTCTGTCGATTCACCAGGACGGCCGGACACTCTATCCCGGCACAGGATTCCATGAGGAGTTCGGCGGTCCCAATGCGATGGGCGCGACGATCAACATCCCCCTGCCCCCGCGGACGTCCGAGGACGGATTTCTGTATATTCTCGAACACGCCATCCAGCCGATCATCAACGACTTCAAACCGGACCTGATCATCAACTCCGCCGGCCAGGACAATCACTACACGGACCCGATCACCAACATGCGCTTCACGGCCCAGGGGTATGCGACGCTGAACGAACGCCTGAAGCCGGACATCGCCGTCCTCGAGGGGGGCTATTCCATCGAGGGGGCGCTGCCGTACGTCAACGTCGGCATCATCCTGGCGATGGCCGGTCTCGACTTCAGCCACGTCAAGGAACCCGACTACAACCCCACGAGCCTGCGGGAATCGGACGACCTGAAGCGCACCATCGAGCGGGAGGCGGAACAGATCTACAAGCTGTGGAAAAATCGCGACGCCCTGCGGGAGAAGGCGGTTGGACAGGCCAAGTATGTGAAGCGGCGCAAGCGCATCTACTACGACACCGATGGGATCAGCGAACAGCAGGAAGAGACGGTGCGGGTCTGCTCCGATTGTGGCGGACTCGTCATGATCGATTCCATCGCCGACACGGGAAACCGGATCTACGCGGTGATTCTCTCGGCCGGCGCCTGCCCCGAGTGTCGTCATGACGGCGAAGAATTCTTCGCCCTGACGAACCCGGGACGCTATCAGCATGTCTATTTCCAGGACCGTGACCAGGACATCTTTCGGGTCAAGTAAACGGAACGGATGGACGATCGGGGATGGATGAAGAAACCCTCAGAAAACGGACGCGGGAAACGGCGGAAATACTGTTCGGACGGGGCATCCGGATGGATCCGCCGTATCGGACGTGGCGTGAATTCGACCGGGAACTGGCCAACGATTTTTCCCGCTTTATCACGGGCAATCTTTATTCCCGGACGGTTCTGACACTCCCGGAACGCCAGATGGCGGCCTGTGCGATGCTCGCGGCGCTCCGGGCAACGGATGAGCTGAAACTCCATGTGAACGCGGCCCTGAATGTGGGATGCGATGCCCGGAAGCTCGCGGAAATTTTCTTTCAGGTTGGGACCTACGCCGGCATGCCGGCGGTCAACGAAGCCCTGGCCGCATATCGGGAGGTTCTCGAGGAGCGCGGCGAGTGGCCGATCAAATGATCCCCGCCTGATCCTTCCGAAACCCGGCCACGTCCCACCGGCCAAAAGGATGCGGACCTCCCTGTCGGGCGCCCGATGAAGACGGCGCATGGCCGGCCCCCGCTGCGAGGGCCGAACCATCCGCTCGACCGGTTCTATTCCAGGATCATCAGAACCTGATTCGTATCGACCTTGTCCTTCTCCCCGACCTTGATCTCCTTGACCGTCCCGTCCGCCGGCGCGACGATGGGATTCTCCATCTTCATCGCTTCCAGGATGATCAGTTCGTCGTCCGCCGCGACCTGATCACCGACCTCGACCAGGATCTCCGCAATCGTTCCCGGCATCGGCGCTGTAATATCCACACTCATCTGCAAGACCTCCTCTCAAAGATATCTCATTCCTCTCGTGTCTGCTCCGCACAGCTCAAGTCCGCGCGCCCAGGGGAATCCGGGTTTACGAACGGGCGCGATATTTCTCCGGCAGCATCGCCCGGGGCGCCCAGTCCGCGGGGACGAGCTGCCCGGGCTTCTCGCCCTGCTTCTCGATCAGTTTCTTGAGCCCCGGGCGGGCAAATTCCATATGTCCTTCCTTCAGGGTGCGCCCGTTGTAGATGGCCTCGGAGCGCAGCCTGCGACCGATGGTCTTTTCCATCTTCTCGCCGAGCCACAGGACGCGATCGACGTCATAGCGGTGTTCGATCCCCAGCTCGTCGATCATGACGAGCAGGTCCTCCATGGTGATCAGCCCCACATAGCGCGGATCCTTGTAGTAATACTCGCCCGTGCCCCGCATGGGGCAGTCGTCGAGGAAATTGGCCGGCTGTCCGCCCAGGCCGCCTAGCGTCCCTTCGAAGCGCGTGATCCCGGCCTGGAGCGCCGCGAGCACGGAGGCCGAAGCCACCCGCTTCGTCTCGTGGAAATGGGCCAGATGGACCTCCGGCACGGGGATTTCGTCGAGGATCATCGAGAAGTAGCGATAGACCTGTGCGGCCGAGGCCGAGCCATCGTGGTCGGCGTGTTCGATGTCGCAGGCCCCGATCGACAACCAGCGCTTCGTGAACTCCACGGCATCCTCCAGCCGGGTCGCCCCGGTGATGGGACTGCCCCAGATCGTGCTGACGGTTCCGCACATCTTGATCCCGGCGTCCGCCGCTTTTTGAATGCAGCGCTCCGCCTCTTTCCAGTACATGGATAGCGTTGTGCCCGAGTTGGCGAAGTGGTGCTCGGGGTCCGTGGAAACCATCATCAGGATTCGGTCCGGCCCGATGCCCTTGTTTTTCAACTCGATCGCCCGGTCCACCGCCGGCTCGCGGATGGTAACCGCCGTATAGGTGATGTCTTCCGGCTTGATGCCTTTCTTCGAGATCCGCTTCAGGAACCGGTCGCTCCGGAAATAGGAGAGGACCTGCTCCGCATCGCGGAACTGGGGAATGCCCGCCGGGTTGCCGAGATTGGTCAGCTCGATCTCCCGGCAGCCCGCCAGGATCATCTCTTCGGCATAAAAGATCTTCGCCGCGGTGGAGATGAATTTCTCCTCATGCTGGAAACCGTCGCGGATGGTGATGTCGCCGATGGTGACCTTCCGGGGCATGCGCGGAAAGATTTTCCAGTAATCATACTCTGTCATAAAAGCCTCCCTGTGATCTTATCCTGTCTGTCCGTTTGCTGCTCGGTCCTACTCGCCCTTGAAGACGGGCTTGCGTTTTTCGGCGAAGGCGGCAAGCGCCTCCAGGCGGTCTTTCGTCGGGATCGTCACCTCATAGGCCTTGGATTCCAGCGGCAGCGCGACCCCCAGGCTGGCCTCCATGCCGTAATTGATGGCGAACTTCGCCTGGGCAATCCCGATGGGGCCGTTCTTCGCGATTTCGCGGGCCATCTCCAGGGCGGCATCCAGCAACTGCTCGGGTTCCACGACCTTGTTCACGAGCCCGATCTCCAAGGCCGTCTGGGCGTTGATCCGCCGCGCCGTGAAGATCAGCTCTTTCGCCTTGGCCATTCCGACGATCCGCGGCAGCCGCTGCGTTCCGCCGGCGCCGGGAATGATGGCGAGGCTCGTTTCCGTCAGTCCCATGACGACGTTCGACGAGGCGATCCGGATATCGCAGGCCAGGGCCAGTTCCGTTCCGCCGCCGAAGGCAAAACCGTTGATCGCGGCGATCACGGGCACCCGGACCTGCTCCACGGCCGTAAAGGTATTGCGGATGGTGAAGATGAACCGACGGACCTGATCCGGGGTGAGCGTCCTCCGCTCCTTGAGATCGGCCCCGGTGGAAAAGGAGGCCTTCTTCGGGTCCGCGCCCGTTGCGGCCGTAATGATGATGCAGCGCAAATCGTTGTCGAAATTCGCCTCCCGGATGGCATCACCCAGGGCGGCCAGCAGATCGAAATTGAAGCAATTCATGGCCTCCGGGCGATTCAAGGTAAGAATCAGAATCCCTTCCGCCGTTTTTTCCTGCAGCAGAACTTCCGCCATTTCGCTTTCCTCCTTCGAGCCTGATCCTGTTTGAAACCCTACACCTTCATATCGCCCCAGTCGGACTTCTGAATGGGAACGTGCAGGGCGATCTCGAACGCGCGTGCCAGCCGGTCCCGCGCCTCGCTGTACGCGATCACGCCGTCGTGGAACAGGAGCGACCCCGTGTAGAAGGGATGCCCCTCTTCGCTGTAGCGGTCGCGCATCTTCTGGCGAAAGGCCGCCATCTCCTCCTCGTTGATTTGGCCGCCCTTGGCCTCGATGTTCTTCCGGCGCAGCGTCTCCAGGATGAAGCCGGCGGTGTTGCCCGACATGACCGTGGTGCGTCCCCGCATGTTCGTGAAGGCGAAACGCGGCTTGAAGGCGCGCCCGCACATCCCGTAATTCGCCGCCCCGTGGTCCGGTCCGATGACGTACGTCACCTTGGGAACATTCAGGCAACTGCACGCCCGCACCATGTCGGACCCGTACTTGCCGATGCCGCCCCACTCCTCGGCCTTCCCGACCATATACCCGGGCGATCCCTGGAGGAACAGAACCGGCAGCTTTGAATTCCCGCAGCGGATCATCCATTCCGTGGCCTTGCGGGCCGCTTCGATATAGATCACGCCGCTGGCGTTCGACGCGACAACGCCAATGGGAATCCCCTTGAGCCACATCTTGCCGCAGACGATTGCGTCGCCGCGCCCGGGTCCGTAGGTCGTCTTGTACTCGTGGAAATAGCTGTCGTCCGCCAGACACTTGAGGGTGTCTTTGATGTTGATGTAGTGGTAGGTATCAATGGGCGTGCTGCGCATCATTTCCTTGACATCGAAACGGGGTTCTCGCGAAGGCCGGCGGTCGATGCAGAGCGGCTGGGCCGGCTCGAATTCCATCATCGCCCGCAGTTTTTCGATGCCTTCCTCCTGCGTCCTGACGAAGTGGTCGCAGCCTCCCGAATGCTGGGTATGGACATAGGCGCCACCCAGGTCTTCCATGGATACCGTCTCCCCGATCGCCGCCTTCACCATCGGCGGGCCGGCGAGAAACGCATAGGCGAGCTTCTCGATCATGACCGATTCCGAGGCGAGATAGACGATATAGGCCCCTCCCGCCGTGTTGCCGCCCGTGGACAGGGTGAACTGCTTGATGCCGCGCGCCGACATGCGGCACATGTTGTAGAACATCGTGCCGAAGTGGCCGTCGTCCGCAAAGCACCCCACCTGAAGCGGCAGGTTGAGTCCGCCGGAATCGGCGATGTAGATGCAGGGGAGGCCGCACTGCTCGGCGATGGCCTGGGCGCGCATGTGCTTCTTCAGGGTGATGGGGAAATAGCTGCCGGCGGCGAAGCGGTTCTCGTTGGCAAAGATCATGCAGTCCTTGCCGTGGACGACGCCCACCCCGGTGATGACGCCGCCGCCCGGGATGTGACCGCGCTTTTCCTGCTCGTAGATCTCTCCACCGTACAGCCGCTTCTTGCCGATGTCATACCCCGCGTCGAGGCCGAGTTCGAAGAACTCCGTGCCGGGATCGATCAGCATCTTGACCAGGTCCCGCATGGGTTTTTTGTTCTGCTTGGCGAGGCGGGCCACCTGGTCGGGGCCGCCGATATCATACGCCTCCTGACGATGTTTGAAAAGAAGGGTGTCCTGCTCCTCCCAGTGCAACACGTTGGCCTCCCGCTCCTTTTCCAGGCGTTCGGCCCTCGACATTCTCTGCTTTTTCTCATCCGCCATCGCGTCTTCCTCCTGTCGGTTTCTTGTTCACGTCGTATCGAATCCGTTCCGGGGGCCTGCATTCCGCGTCGGTCACGCGTGCGATCATGCCCCTCATTACGGGACCGGCGATCGCGCCGGATTTTGGCATCCCCCGGTGCAGGATGGATAAAAGGACTTTTTCTCGCGGCACGGCCGCCCCGATCCGGGACCGCCCGCCCCCTTTTGAACGAACCACTCGCCGTTAACACAAAGCGATTGACACGTCAATCAATTTGTCAACCGCATCGGTTGATAAGCGCAATGCCTCAGAAATAGTACTTGATTTTACCCTTGCATGTGATAGTTGAAAGCGAATTTGCAGTGAAAATTATTTTCCCGAGTGCCCTCACATCTAAATCAGCGATGGATGAAAAGGAGGTGATGCAACTGCCCACAACCAACTGATGCCTGTATGCCGTTGATCACAAATTTGAGTCAAGAAAATTCATCTCGTCGAGGCTTCAGGAATGAAAAGTGTCATCGAAATCAAGGTTCGCGGCTACCACCTGGATCAGCATGGCCACGTCAATAACGTGCGCTATACGGAATTCTTGGAGGAAGCCCGTTACAACCTTCTCGATCCACACGAAGACGTGCTCTCCGTATTGAAAACGAGTGGGATCATGCTCTTTATCGTCAACATCAACATCAATTTTTCACAACCGGCCTTTCTCGGCGACCTGTTGAGAATCGAGAGCGGAATTTCTCAAATCGGTCGCAAAAGCGGAATCATCCATCAAAGGATTCTCAAGAACAACCGCGACAAACCCATCCTATCCGCCGACGCAACCTTTGTGGCCATGGACGCCGCCACCGGGAAGGCATTGCCGATGGAAGGCAAACTTTTAGCGGGTATTCAGAAGATCGCAGGCGAATAGAAGGATTCTTCCGCAACAGGGAAGGAACTTGAGGATGATTGCCGGCTGACGTTGCGCAGACACCCCACGCGGCGCCAGCGCAACGTTCAGCGTCTTTTAATCACCACGATACATTTCTTCTATGACATCGGCAAACTGGGCATTGATCGCCTTGCGCTTGACCTTCATCGTTGGCGTCACCTCTCCGTCCTCGGTGTAGAGCTTCTTATCCAGAATCCTGAACTTCCGGATGTTCTCGACGCGGGCTACCTGTGCGTTCACCTTGTCGATCTCCCGCTGGATCAATTCGATCACTTCAGCGGTTTTGGTTCCTCGCTGTTTCATGTG
>DIKL01000066.1 GCA_002424545.1 Syntrophaceae bacterium UBA5619 | reverse complement strand
ACCACCGGATCGGCCGGGAGATCGTCCTGGCGAACGCGACGATTTTCATGGCCCAGGACCGCACGAACGTCGAGGAGGCCTGGCCCGGAGACATCATCGGGATCCACAACCATGGAACGATCCAGACCGGCGACACCTTCACCGAGGGGGAGCCGCTCCGCTTCACCGGGATCCCCAACTTCGCCCCCGAACACTTCCGCCGCGTCCGGGTGAAGAATTCGCTCAAGGTCAAACAGCTCCAGAAGGGGCTCTCCCAGCTCTCCGAGGAGGGGGCGGTCCAGGTCTTCCGGCCGCTGATGGGAAACGACTACATCCTCGGAGCCGTCGGCGTCCTCCAGTTCGACGTGACGATGGCCCGCCTGAAGGCCGAGTACGGGGTCGAGGCCTCCACCGAGACGATCGACTACGCCGCAGCCCGCTGGGTCGCCTGCGACGACAGGAAACGGCTCGGCGAATTCGAGAAGAAATGCCAGGCGAACCTCGCCCTCGACGCCGACGGCCACCTGACCTATCTCGCGGCCAGCGAATGGCGCCTCGGCTTCGTCATCGAGGAGTGGCCCGACATCGAATTCCGCAAGACCCGCGAGCACCACTGAGGGGAAATCGGTGCGAGCCTTCCGCATGGACCGGAACCGGCCTTCGCCACCCCAGTGCTGGATCAATAGCCGGACATCTGCCTTTTATCAAATGCAAAGTTGCAGTACGAGATCCCTCCTCAGCGGATAGCAGCGCGCAGCGATCGCGATTTTCATAGATCTCGCTTCATTGAATTTCCCCGATATTGCTTGACAGCGGAACGGCTTTTCCGGTAGTCGAAAGCCCGTTCCGATTCCCATCCATTCTCTCAGAGGGAGGAAAAAGCCATGAAGGATCATCAGAAGGACGAACGCTGCCGCCGGATGTACGGGGAGCTCCTGCCGAACATCTCCGACTACGTCGCCCGCTACGCGAAGGAGAGGCCGAAGGACACGGCGATCATCGAACACAACACCGGCGATACGGTCACCTGGAAGCAGCTCGATACATCCGTGACGGCCTTCGCCGCCAAGCTCCTCTCCATCGGACTCGCCAAGGGGGACATCGTCGCCACGAGCCTGCCGCTGCTCAAGGAGCACGTCTATCTGATCTACGCCTGCTACCGGATCGGCGTGATCATCGCCCCCCTGGACCTCCGCCTCAAGGCCGGAGAGCTGATCGCCTGCATGGAGAAGATGAAGCCGAAGGCCTATTTCTTCCTCGGGAAGACGCCGGTCGCCGATTTCCGGCCGATCATCAGAGAGGTGATGGCCGCCTGTCCCACCATCCGCCACTGGGTGCAGTTCCAGAAGGAGGCGAACCTGGTCATGGACGGCGCCGTCGGAATCGCCGCCTTCGCGAAGGACATCAAAAAGCTTTTCCTCATCAACCTTCTCTCGGGCCGCGTGAAAAAGGCCCGCGCCCGGGTCGGCAAGCGGGACGCCTGCCTGATCATCTTCACCACCGGCTCCACCGGATCACCGAAGCCGGCGCTGCTCTGCCACGAAAACATCCTGATCCAGTACATCGGGCTGTGCGCCGGGTTCGAACTGGAGCCCTCCGACCGGATGCTGATCAACCTGCCCCCTTCCCATGTGGGCTGCACGACGGAGCAGCTCGGAACGGTGCTGTTCGGCGGCGGGGTCGCGGTGATCCTCCACATCTTCGACGCCAAACTTTCCCTGGAGGCCGTCGAAAAACACCGGGCGACCATCATCGGCCAGATCCCGGCCCTGTTCAACATGGAGTGGCGCCTCCCCGATTACGGGAAATACGACCTCTCTTCGCTGCGCTTCGCGATTTACGGCGGCCAAGCCGTCCCCCGCGAGTTTCTCGTGAAGATGAAGGCGATGGCCCCCCGGATCGGCACCGGCCTGGGGCTCACGGAGACGGCGGGCTTCTGCACCTACACGAACGTGGACGCGGACGTGGACGAGCTGGCCCAGGGGATCGGCTACGACTCGCCTCTCTGCCCGATCTCGATCCGGGAGTTCATGAAGCCGGATGGAACGGCCGGCGCGGAAAAGCCGAAGGGCGAGGTGGGGGAGATCTGCTTTGCCGGCCCCCAGATCTTCCTGGGCTACCTGAACGATCAGGAAAACACGGCGAAGACGGTTTCAAAGGACGGGATTTGCTACACGGGCGACGTCGGCTATTACGACGAAAAGGGACTCCACTTCTCCGGCCGGGCGAAGCTCGTCATCAAGCCGAAGGGCTACCAGGTGTTCCCGGAGGACGTCGAAAGCCACATCCACGCGAAAATCAAGGACCGGGCCTCCGCGGTCTCCGTCGTTGGCGTCGAGCACGAGGTGTTCAGCGAGGGGATCATGGCCTTCGTGGAGTGTCTGGATGGCAAGGAGATTACGCCTGAGGAGGTCCTTACGGCCTGCGCGGACATCTCCGCCTATTCGCGGCCGTCCCATGTGGTGATCCTGAAGGCCGGCGAGATCCCGCTCAACCGCGTCGCGAAGACCGACTACCTCACCCTGCGGGAGAGGGCCGCCGACATCGTCCGGGAGCTGCGGTCCCAGGGGAAATGGGACCGGGGATAATCCGAAAGGCCGGCGCGTCCGGCAGGTAGCTTCCCGATGGAGAACCTGCCGGCGTTCGCGATTGTCCTGGCACTGCGCAGCCGGCACCGTCTCTTACCAGACCGGAGGAGATGAACCGCCTCCGCCTCCTTCCGTTTCACCGCCCACCCCGACCGGGAAAGCGGAACAGGAAGCGGGAAGGTCCCCTGTCACGTCCCATCTCGAAAGCCGGCAGGGATCAGGTCTCGATCATCTGACGGGAAGATTCCTTGATGGCTTCCCACAACAAATCAACCAGGCAGAGGTTCGGGCTATCGCGTCGGACCATGAGGCCCATTTCTCTGGTGAGCGGGGGTGTGCCGAAGGTGACGCAATGCAGCTGCGCGAACTTCTGCCTGGACAGGTAAGAATCCGGTACGATTCCGATACCGACATCGTGTTCCACCATGAGCAGGATGTTATCGTAGGAGTCGAACTCCATGCTGGGTTCCGCTCTAATACCGCGACGCTTCATTTCCCGGTCGATCATGGTTTCATCGAGAAGACGCGGTTTGTGCCGCAGATAGGGTCCTCTACTCAGCAATTCCTCGTCCGTTTTTCCCCTGTATTTTTTCGGAGCGATCACATAAAACCGCTCCAGCCGATAGGGCCGCCACAACAGCTCTTCCGGCAGCTGAAAAGGTCCGACGCCAAAGCTCGCATCAATCTTCCGGTTGACCACTTCCTGGGCCAAGTGCTTGGTCACTCCGCTGGCGGTGACCAGTCTGATGGTTAATTTTGGGTGCTTTTCTCGAAGAACGATCAGAGCATTGGCCACGATCCCGGTGATGGCGCTCCGTACGTGGCCCAGGACCAGATTGCCCCCGAATTTCGTTTTTTGATGTCGTCCCTTATGCTCGTTCCATAGCTGCAGCATCTGCCGTGTCACCGCGACCAGTTCCTCACCTTCCTTGGTCAGGGTGACCGGCCGCCGCGACCGGTCGATCAACAGCATGCCAAACTCATCTTCCAGATCCTTCAGGTGCTGGCTGACCGCCGCTTGGGTGAGGTGAACCGCACCCGAGGCGGCGGTCATGCTGCCCAGTTCCGCCACATACATCAGGGACTTTAGTTTATCCATATTCATATGGAAATCCTCCTTCGTCGTGAGAGGTTCAATGTCCGTGTCCGTTGCTGCGATCGGACTCCGGCATATTATAAGAAAATCTTATAATTTCAATAAAATTTTTCAGTTTGCTTTTTGATAGGGCGGATGACTAAATGGCCTTAAGTCAGATTCCCGTTCATCCAACAACAGGCCGAATAGTTGAACCCAGGGAGGGTGGCCATGACGATTCTTTCCGAACATGTGACCAAGGTAAAAGCGTCCGAAGTTTCTGTGGTGTCGGCCAAGGCTCTGGAGCTGGAGCGTCAGGGGAAGGACATCATCCGGCTGTCGGCCGGCGAGCCGGACTTCCCTACCCCTGACCACATCAAAATGGCATGTATCAAAGCCCTGTGCGACAACAAAACCAAGTATCCGCCGGTCATTGGGCTGCCGGAGCTCCGCGAGGCCATTTGCATGAAGCTCAAGCGCGACAACGCGCTCGATTATTCTCCCGGCCAGACCATCGTCAGCTCCGGCTGCAAGCAAGTGCTCTACAATGCCATGACGGCCACCCTGAATCCCGGCGACGAGGTGATGATGGTAGCTCCCTACTGGATGAGTTATGCAGGCATTGTGGAACTCTGCAGGGGGACCCCCGTGTTCATCCCCACCCGCCAGGAAAACGGATTTAAGGCGTCCGCACCGGCCCTGGAGAAAGCGATCACCCCCAGGACCAAATGGCTGTTCCTGAACAGCCCGGGCAATCCGTCGGGCGCCGTTTACAGCGCCGAGGAGCTCCGTGCCCTTGCCGATGTGCTGCGGCGGCATCCCCAGGTCTGGATCTTGAGCGACGATGTTTACGAGTTTCTGGTCTATGACGGCATCAAGTTCCTGAACCTCTTAAACATTGCTCCGGATTTAAAGGACCGTTTCCTGGTGGTAAACGGCCTCTCAAAGGCTTATTGCATGACGGGCTGGCGCCTGGGCTACGGGGTTGGCCCGGAAGAGCTGATCAAGGCCATGTTCAAGATCCAGTCCCAATCAACCAGCGGCGCAACCCACTTCTGCCAGTGGGCCGGGGTGACGGCCTTGACCGGAGACCACTCTTTCATACCCTTGCACAACGTGGAGTATACGGACCGGCGGGACCTTGTGGTTGCGATGGCCAACCAGATCCCCGGGCTGAGCTGCAGACCCCCGCAAGGGGCCTTTTACTGCTTCATCGCCTGCGGCGCATACATGGGCAAGAAAACGCCGGGTGGCGCTGTCATCTCCACGGACGAAGAGCTGGTCGGCTATCTTCTGAATGAAGCCGGCGTGGCCCTCATACCCGGAACGCCCTTCGGGATGGCGCCCTATATCAGGGTGTCCTTCGCCACGACCAAGCCCAAAATTAAAAAAGCCTTCGAGCGCATCGCGGATGCCCTTGGTCTGCTGCGTTAATGTACGACGGCGTCGATTGCGCCGAGCTGAAAAATATTCATAAGAGACGGTGAAACAAGGAATATACAGAGGAGGTCCGGTATGTCTGAGGCGACCCTCATCAAGCACCAAGATCTTGCGGGATTCGTTGCTGCCGTGCTTGAACGGTTAGGAGTTCCGACCCCCGACGCGAAAATCGTATCCGATTGCCTGGTTTTCGCACACCTGCGCGGCTTCGACACCCACGGGCTTCCGTGCCTTGCCGGATATGTGGAATGCCTGGAGCAAGGTCGGATCAAACCCGGACCCAATATTACGGTCGAAAGGCCCATGCCCTGTACGGTTCGGCTGGACGCCGACAACGGCCTGGGCCATGTGGCGGCCCATCGGGCCATGACGCTTGCCGTCGAAGCAGCCGGGCAACTCGGGATAGGGGCGGCGGTAGTGCGGCGCAGCAACCACTTCGGAGCAGCCTGCTGTTATTCCATGTTGGCGCTTCCCGGAGACTGCATCGGACTGGTGACGTCCAATGCCGCCGCCGCCGCCGCGCCCTTCGGGGCCTTGGAGCCCTTCCTGGGAACCAATCCCCTCTCCGTTGCGGTTCCCACCCTGAACGCCCCTCCATTTGTGATCGACATGGCCACCACCGAAGGCGCCCGTAAAAAAGTGCGCCAGGCGCTGTCGCAGGGGGCGCCGCTGCCTGCCGGCTGGGCCCTGGACAAGGAGGGCAATCCCACAACGGACCCGAAGGCGGCATTGGAGGGTGTGATGCTTCCTTTCGGAGGCATGAAGGGATCGGCCGTTACCCTGTTGCTGGACATTCTTTCGGGAGTGCTTTCCGGGGCTGAATTCGGCGGGCGGGTGCTGAGCGTTTTGACGAATCAGGAGAGGGAATCCGGCAACGGCAACTTTATGCTCGTCCTGAAAATTGCCGGTTTTATTCCGGTTGAGGAGTTCAAGACACGGATGGACGAGGAACTTGGACGTCTGCGCGCCTTGCGGCCCCTCAAGGGGATAAAGGAAGTCATCTACCCCGGATACAGGGAGCACTTCATGGAGATCGCACGGCGCGAGCAGGGGATCCCTTTGGGCGCTACGGTAGTAGAGGAAGCCCGGTTGATCGGGAAAAGGCATGGGATTGCCTTTCCCGCCTGACACTCTAAAAAGGGATAATACATCCATCGCAAAGAACCGCATCAAAAAAGGAGGAAGGAAAAATGAAAAGGAAGAGATTTTTTACGGTTTTGTTGTCGTTTCTTCTGATCGGTCTGTGGGGATCCGCGGGTTGGGCGGCGGAGTCTTATCCGACGAAACCCATCAGCATCGTCGTTCCTTTCGCTGCCGGCGGGGCGGTGGACGTGACGATCCGGATTATCGCCCAGGAGGCGGAGAAAGATCTCGGGCAGAAGATCCTGGTCATCAACAAACCGGGGGCCGGCGCCGCCGAAGGCCAGGGGTTTGTGGCCCGCGCCAATCCTGACGGGTACACGCTGCTGGCGATTACCTCGTCGGTTGTGACGAACACCCTTACGAAAAAGGTGGATTTCACCATCGATTCCTTTGCGCCCATCGTGCTGTACTGCTTCGATCCCGAGGTGATGTTCGTCAGCGCGGCATCGCCCTTCAAGTCATTGGAAGACCTGATTGCCGCAGGCAAGAAGGACCCGGTAACACACGCCACGCCCGGCCATTCGACGTCTCACCACATTGCCTCGCTGATCATGGAAAATAAATTCGGAATGAAGTTCAAGTTTATCCACACCAAGGGGGCGACGGAACAGATTCCCATGATCGCAGGCGGACACGTGCAGTGCGGGCTTGCCGCATACGGAGAAGCCAGAAGCATGGTGGACCAGGGCAAGGTCAGGGTGGTCGGCGTCATGTCCGAGGAAAAGGATCCCCGCATTCCCAACGTACCAACCTTCAAGGAGAAGGGATATCCGATGAATTACGGCGCGTGGCGCGGCATCGCGGGCCCCAAGGGCCTTTCTCCGGAAGTCCTGAACAGGCTTTCCAAAGCATTCAAGGCCGCACTGGACAATAAAGAGGTGAAGGAGAAATTCGCGAAGGCTGAATACCCCCTCATGTCCAAGGGACCGAAAGAGTTTGAAGCCTATATGAAGGCGGATTTTGAGAGCATCAAGCAGATCATGTCTCTGCTGCAGCAATAGCACTGGGGCGCAGGGCTTTCCACAAGGGAGGTTAATGCCATGACGCAGGGAAAAGACGCCCAGGGACGGACCCCGCAGATCGTCACCGGTCTTTTGATCTGGATCGTGGTGGCGGGACTGATCGGCTTCACGCGGGGTCTTCCCTACATCCAGGAAGGGGCGCCCGGCCCCCGATTCATGCCCGTGGTGCTCGCCGTAGCCCTGGGGATCCTGAACGTGCTGTACTTTGCCGATGTCTTCTTCTCGAAGCGCGCGAAACCGCTGGTCATGCCCCGTCTTCCCGAGTTGGCGGGCCCCGCGGCGTACATTCTGTTGGGCCTGTTCATGATTTTTTTCTGGGAGCGGCTGGGGGTCGTCGCGACGGTCCTCGTCGCTTCCTTTATCGAGCTGAAATTTTTGGAGCGGTATCCCTGGAAAAAATCCATCCTCGTCGGAGCGCTGATCAGCTTCACGACGTGGATGGTCTTCCAGTTCATCTTGGGAGTGCCGCTGCCAGCGGGCATTTTCGCCTGGCTGCTGGTCCGCTGAAACCGTTCGGGGAGGTGATGCAGTGGAAACGATCCTGTTGATGCTCCATGGACTGGCTGTCGCATTGACGCCCATCAATCTGCTTTTCTGCGCCATCGGCGTCGTCATCGGCACGACGGTGGGCGCGCTTCCGGGCATCGGTTCGGCGGGCGCCTGCGCCATTCTGCTGCCGGCAACGTTCAAGATGGGACCCGTGACGGCGCTGATCATGCTCGCCGGCATCTTTTACGGGACGCAATACGGCGGCACGATCACCTCGGTTCTGATGCGGGTGCCGGGCGAGTCCGCATCGGTCGTGACGATGTTCGACGGCAATCCGCTCGCCAAGCAGGGCAAGGCCGGCGTCGCGCTGGGGATTGCAGCCATCGGCTCCTTCGTCGGCGGCACGGTGAGCGTGATCGGGCTCATGGTTTTCGGACCTCCGCTTGCGGACACGGCCCTGCTGTTGGGACCCGCCGAATACTTTTCCCTTATGGTCATGGCCTTAAGCCTGGTCGTCGCTTTTGCCGGCGAATCGATCATCCGCGGCCTGATCGCCGCCTGCCTGGGGCTGATGCTGGCTATGGTGGGACAGGATATCATGACCGGCCAACCGCGGCTCACCTTCGATTTTCAACAGCTCCTCGACGGCATTGAGTTTCTTCCCGTCGCCGTCGGGATGTTCGGCCTGAGCGAAATGATCGAGTATTTCGAAACGCGCAAACCGCTGGAGATTGTAAAGGCGGATCTCGGTTTCTTCAAGGTGCTGCCGTCATTCAAGGATTTGAAGGAATCATTCTGGCCCATGATCCGGGGAACGATCATCGGATTCTTCGTGGGGATCTTTCCCGGCGCCGGACCGACGATCTCTTCGTTTCTTTCCTACGGCATCGAACAGAGGCTCTCCAAGCATCCGGAGCAATTCGGGAAAGGGGCGATTGCGGGGGTGGCGGGACCGGAGACGGCGAACAACGCGGCGACGGGCGGGGCCATGATCCCGATGCTCAGCCTGGGTCTTCCCAGTTCTCCCTCGACCGCGCTCATGCTCGCCGCCCTCATCATGTTCGGTCTCAAACCGGGCCCGACGCTGTTCAGCGAGGCGCCCGACGTCGTGTGGGGGCTGATCGGCAGCCTCTATATCGGTAACGTGATGCTGGTCGCCATCAACCTGGCCTGCATCCCGCTGATCGTCTCTTTCATGGACAAGGTCCGCGGCTATCTGCCGATCATCATCCTGCTCCTTTCCGCGTTCGGCGTTTACAGTTACCGAAGTTCCGTATTCGATATCGGGATCATGATGGCCTTCGCGGTGATCGGCTACGGCATGACCAAGGTGGCCATCCCGCTGGCGCCGGTTATCCTGGGACTTCTTCTGGGGGGACCGGCGGAAAACAGCCTCCGGCAGGCGCTTGTGCTGTCGGACGGAAATCCGATGACCTTTTTCACGCGTCCCATCGCGGCGACGTTTCTGGTCATGACCTGCGCGTCCCTCGTTCTTCCGGTCCTGTTGCGAAAGAGAAAGGAATGAGCCGCAGTTCCGTGAATCTCGCGAAATTTCCTCGAAGAAGGTTTACCATACCGCCGGGTAAACGCCGAATGAACCACCCCGCAGCAAGCTGCGGGGTGTCTAACATCAAAGAATCAAGCAAGCTTCCGGGAATACGACCCGAGGAGATTGA
>DIKL01000030.1 GCA_002424545.1 Syntrophaceae bacterium UBA5619 | reverse complement strand
AACCGTTGGCCAGTTTTAGGTGAAATTCATCACCACCTCCATGTCCAACATCTACACGAATTGTCCCGGCGGGAAGGTGAAGCACCTTTTCTTCAAAGTCGAGAAGGGGGTGTTCACCGAGGTGCGGGTCGGCGAAGGCGACCCCCCGGCGGCCGATTTCCGGATCACCGGCGACCATGAACTCTTCTCCCTGATCTCCCAGGCCAAAATGAAATCGCAACGGGCGCTGATGACCGGCAAGCTCAAACTCCGGGGAAACATGGTCAAGGCGCTGAAGCTCGCATCCCTGGCGGATCGCATGAACGCCGTCATCGCGACGGTTCCCACCAACTATGGATTGGAGGTTTGTCATGGTTCGGAAGAAAAGCGCGGAAAAGCATGATCCCTATTTCATCAATTACCCCGGACGGGTAGCGCGGGTCCAGAGGGCGATGGCCGCCGCCGGGATCGACGTCTACCTGGGGTCGCGGCTGCGCACCGCCTCCTGGCTCACCGATGCCTTCTGCCCCTGGCGGACCTATGTCGTCGTCCCGAAAAAGGGGTTGCCGACGGTCTTCACGTTCGTGATCGACGCGGCGAGGGTCGCCGACGATTCCTGGCTGGACGAGGATCACGTCCTCGGCTACGCCCCGATGGGCGGTATGGATCAGGTCAGCCTGATCGCCGATTTTATCCGGGAGGAGCTGGGCGTCAAAAAGGGGAAGGTCGGCGTGGAAAACGGCCTCTCCAACTACCTGCCGGAGGGTGTTCTCACCCATTTCGAGTTTCAGCAGTTCGAGGCCGCGCTGCCGGGGGCCGTCCTCGTGGACGCCTACGACATCGTCGACCGGCTGTCGCTGATCAAGGACGAGGGGACGATCAACCGGTTCCGCGAGGCCTCCCGGATCGTCGATGTCGGCCACAGGGCCGTCCGCGCCGCCCTCGTGAAAGGCGGTTACAAAGGCAAGACGGAGACCGAGATCGCGGGGATCGCCGCCCACGCCATGCGCAAGGCGGGCAGCGAATGGGAATGGTCCTTCACGGGCGGAAACGAGATCGCCAGCGGTTACCGCACGGGGCTGGCCGGCGGGGCCTGTACGCCCGCCTCCCGGCGCCGGATCCGCAAGGGCGAGCCGCTCATGGTGGACATCCACGCGATGTTCCGGCTCGGCCAGGGGGACCACTCGCACAACTACCTCATCGGGAAGGCCACCCAAAGGCAGAAATGGCACGCCCGGAACTTCGTCGACATCGTGACGCTCACGCTCAAAACCTACCGGGCGGGGATCTCGCCGGCGAACCTGGCCGAGCGGATGATGACCTTCGCCGAGGAGCAGGGGTTCGCCGAATACATGGTCCCCGGCTTCGAACACGGCATCGGCGTGACGGGGGACGAATGGCGAATCGGGCTGAACGACGGCCCGTTCCCGTTCTGGACGAACCCCGACCACATCTACCGGGAAAACGAGCTGATCATCTGCGCGATGCAGTACGCCTGCCCGGACGAGAACATCGGCTTTCGGTATGAGAATCCCGTCCTGATCGGCAAAAAGGGGTGCGAGCCCCTCTCCCGCTATCCGCTCGGCGTGGAGGAGATCGGTTGAGGGCAATCGGTCCGTCGCGGCGATGCGGCGTTCTCCGAACCCTGGACCGGAATCGGTGATGTATTTTTCTCTTTGACTGTGCTATGAAGCGCCGCCTGTTTCGCGTCGGGATGGCTTTGACGGATCCGCTGCGATCGGCGGGGCGCGCCGAAATGGGCTTTCAAAGCAACCATCCCGGGGGCGTGAACCTGGGGAGTCGACGAAATGACGGAAAGAAACCGGGATGAAATGGATTAGACGGCTTTACGACTGGGTTCTCCACTGGGCTGAAACCCCCTATGGGGCGCCAGCCCTTTTCATTCTCGCCTTTGCGGAGTCGTCCTTCTTTCCCGTACCGCCCGACGCGCTGCTCATCGCGCTGGTCCTGGGGGCACCGTCCAAGGCCTTCCGGCTGGCCCTGACCTGCACGACCGCCTCCGTTCTGGGGGCCTGCCTCGGCTATGCCATCGGCTATTTCGTCTGGTGGTCGGCACCGGGGACCTTTTCTCCCGTGGCCTTGTTTTTCTTCGCCCACATTCCCGGCTTTTCCGTGGACCTGTTCCATCGGATCCAGGGAATGTTCGAACAGTGGAACTTCTGGATCATCTTCACGGCGGGCTTCACGCCGATCCCGTACAAGGTTTTCACCGTTTCCGGCGGGGCCTTCGATGTGAACCTGCCCATGTTCCTGCTCGCCTCGTTCGTCAGCCGCGGCGCGCGCTTCTTTCTCGTCGCGCTGCTCATCTGGAAATTCGGGGGACCCATCCGGGACTTCATCGACCGCTACTTCAACTGGCTGGCGATCCTTTTTACGGTGCTCCTTATCGGCGGCTTTGCGGTCATCAAGTACGTCTTGTGATCCTTGCCCGCGAGCGTGCGTGAAATCTCCGATCGGCAGAACGGCTCGAATGCCAAGCCGTTGCGGGATTGGTTCCGGCCGCTGGGGGAAGAGGATACCCTGACACGGCAGGGAGGCCATGTTCGTCAATCGTCATAATCCAATTGTCAATCACCCCAAAAAAGTGTAAATTCCGCCCATGGCGAAATTGACCTTGGAGGAGTGGCTCACGAGGGCCGAAAAGGACCGACGGTTCATGGAGAATGTCCGGGCGATCCGCAGGATCCCGGCCCGTCCCGGCGTCTTCGTGCCGCACCCGGCATGGGTCCATCCCTCCCTGAAGAGCGTGCTTGCGGCCCGGGGAATCGGTCAGCTCTACAGCCACCAGGCGAAGGCCGTGGACCTGATCCGGCAGGGGCAAAGCGTCGTCCTGGTCACCCCGACGGCGAGCGGCAAGACCCTGTGCTACAACCTACCGGTCCTGCAGAAAATCCTCGAAGAGCCGGAGACGCGAGCCCTCTACCTTTTCCCGACGAAGGCCCTCGCCCAGGACCAGATGCACGAGGTTCACGGCCTGATCGGCGAGATGAAGGCCGACATCCGGACCTACACCTACGACGGGGACACCCCCGCCGACGCCCGGCAGGCGATCCGCCGGCAGGGCCATGTCGTCGTCACGAATCCCGACATGCTCCATGCCGGAATCCTTCCCCACCACACGAAGTGGCAGAAGCTCTTTGCGAATCTCCGGTACGTGGTGATCGACGAGCTCCATGTCTACCGCGGCGTCTTCGGCTCCCACCTGACCAACGTGCTCAGGCGCCTGGTCCGGATCTGCCGCTTCTACGGCCGGGACCCCGTTTTCATCTGCTGTTCCGCGACAGTCGCCAATCCAAAAGAGCACGCGGAGCGGCTGCTGGAGCGCCCCATGGCGCTCATCGACGAGAGCGGGGCGCCGACCGCGGGCAAGACCTTCATCCTCTACAATCCGCCCATTGTCAACCGGGAGCTCGGCATCCGCCAATCCGCGCTGACGCCTGTCCGGAAGATGGCCGCGGAGCTGATCGAGAACGACATCCAGACGATCGTCTTCGCCACCAGCCGGCTGAACGTCGAAATCCTGACGAAGTATCTCAAGGACCAGTTCGCGAAGGGGAAACCGGTGGACACCCAGTTCGTCACGGGCTACCGAGGAGGCTACCTGCCGAACCTGCGCCGGCAGATCGAGGCGGGACTGCGCCGTCGCGATGTCATGGGGGTCGTGACGACCAACGCGCTGGAGCTGGGGATCGACATCGGCGACCTGGAGGCGGCGATCCTCTGCGGCTA
>DIKL01000055.1 GCA_002424545.1 Syntrophaceae bacterium UBA5619 | reverse complement strand
TTCGAGCCGGTGCTCATCGAAGGCAAGGCCATCCAGCTCCACCCGCTGGTGTGCACCGCGTTCAACGCGGATTTCGACGGTGATCAGATGGCCGTTCATGTGCCCCTTTCCCTGGAGGCGCAGACGGAAGCCCGGGTCCTGATGATGTCGACCAACAATATCCTCTCTCCGGCCAACGGGATGCCGATCATCATCCCCAGCCAGGATATCGTTCTGGGGATCTATTATTTGACACGGGCGCTGAGCGGCGTCAAAGGGGAAGGGATGATCTTTGCCGACCGCGGAGAGGTTCGATCGGCGCTGGATGCGCGGTCCGTGGACCTTCACGCAAGGATCAAGGTCCGTATCGATGGGGAAATGAAGGAGACCACCGTGGGGCGGGTCGTTCTGTATGAAGTGATCCCCGAAACCATCTCTTTCGACGCGGTCAACAAGGTCATGAACAAGAAGGAGCTGGCCAACCTGATCAACCAGTGCTACCGCACCCGTGGAGATAAAACGACCGTCTTGCTGGCTGATCGTCTGAAGGACATCGGATTCCGATACGCGACCCGCGCCGGGATTTCGATTGCCATCCACAACATGGTCATTCCGGAAAACAAGAAGGAGATCGTAGGACGTGCGGATAAAGACGTCTTGGGGATCCAGAAACAGTACATGGACGGGTTGATCACCTACGGCGAAAGATACAACAAGGTCATCGATATCTGGGCCCAGGCGACGGAAAAGATCGCCGTCGAGATGCTGGGAGGGATTACCATGGAAGAACGCGTTCAGCAAGACGGAAGCAGGATCAAGGGCGAAAGCTTCAACCCCATTTACATGATGGCCGATTCCGGCGCCAGGGGAAGCGCGGTTCAGATCCGTCAGCTGGCCGGGATGAGAGGATTGATGGCCAAACCGTCTGGTGAGATCATCGAAACCCCGATCCGGGCGAATTTCCGGGAAGGACTGACGGTGCTGGAGTACTTCATTTCCACGCACGGCGCTCGGAAAGGACTGGCCGATACGGCCTTGAAAACGGCCAACTCGGGGTATCTGACTAGGCGACTGGTGGACGTGGCCCAGGATTGCATCATCACCGAGGAGGATTGCGGAACGATAGACGGGATCTACGTGTCCGCGCTGATGGAAGGTGGAGAGATCATTGAAACGGCCGGGGATCGCGTTCTGGGCCGCGTAGCCCTGGAGGAGATCCGGGATCCCTTTACCGGCGAGGTTCTGGTCAACGCCAATCAGGAAATCGACGAGACGCTCGTCCGCATGATCGACGACGCCGGGATCGAGAAGATCAACATCCGGTCCGTTCTCACCTGCAAGTCGAAGCACGGCGTCTGCGCGATGTGTTACGGGCGAGACCTTTCCCATGGTCATCTGGTGAACATCGGCGAGGCCGTAGGGATCATTGCGGCCCAGTCGATCGGAGAACCGGGAACCCAGTTGACCATGCGAACCTTCCACATCGGCGGGACGGCGAAGTTCGAGGAACATTCCACGTTGGAATCCAGACATGATGGCATCATCCGGTTCATGAACATGAATACGGTAAAGAGCAAAACCGGCGGACTGGTCGTCATGAATCGCAACGCCGAGATCCATGTGCTCGATGAACAGGGACGGAGCCGGGGGAAGTACCCTGTCCCATACGGAGCGCATATCAAGGTGGCGGACGGCAGCCGGGTGAAAGGGCCGAGAGATCAGAAACGGGGAGACCTGATTGCGGAATGGGATCCCTTCTCCATCCCGATTCTGGCCGAGGTGAATGGAACCATCAAGTTCGGGGATATCATTGAAGGGAAGACCATGCAGGAGCTGGTGGATGAGATGACCGGCCTTTCTCGGAAGGTCATTGTCGAGTCCAAGGGAACGGATATGCGTCCACGGGTTTCCATCAAGGACAAAACAGGCAAGACGGCCAAAGTGCCGGGAACCAGCACGGTCGCTCGTCATCTCTTGTCGGTCGGCGCCAATATCGTCGTTTCCGAGGGCGATACGGTCAGTGCCGGCGATATCCTCGCCAAGATACCGCGGGAGACCACCAAAACCAAGGATATTACAGGCGGCCTTCCCCGGGTGGCCGAACTGTTCGAGGCAAGAAAACCGAAAGAATTCGCTGTAATCAGCGAGATCGACGGTGTCGTTTCGTACGGGAAGGACTCGAAAGGAAAGCGGAAGGTCGTCATCACCCCCGACGCGGAGGACGAAAAAGAATACCTGATTCCCAAGGGGAAGCATGTCAGTGTCCAGGAAGGGGACCGCGTTACGGCCGGTGAGGCCCTGATGGACGGCGTCAACAACCCTCATGATCTCCTCATGATCAAGGGTGAGAAGGAACTGGCCCGGTACCTTGTGGACGAAGTCCAAGAGGTCTATCGACTCCAGGGGGTCAAGATCAACGACAAGCACATGGAGGTCATCGTCCGCCAGATGCTGCGCCGGGTGATGGTCAAGGATCCCGGCGACACCTCGTTCATCGCCGATGAACAGGTGGAACGGATCCGATTCCAGGATGAGAATGATCGCGTGACGGCCCAGGGCGGCAGACCGGCGCAAGGAGAGCCTATCCTGATGGGGATCACAAAGGCGTCCCTTTCCACACAGAGCTTTATTTCCGCTGCGTCCTTCCAGGAAACGACGAGGGTGTTGACGGAGGCGTCCCTGGCCGGGAAGACCGATTACCTGCGCGGACTGAAGGAGAATGTCATCATGGGCAGGCTGATTCCGGCGGGCACGGGGCTTTCCATGTACAAGAAACTGGGTATCGAAACGACCGGAGGAGAATCGATTCCGCTGGAGAAATCGCTTGCGGATCAAAAAAGCAGCGAGAAAGTACTTGACATCGAAACGGCAAATTGATAGTTAGACTGCCTTTTGTTGCGCCAGAGAAATCGACAGCTCAATAACGGCTGGGAGGGGTAATGCCTACAATAAATCAGTTGGTTAGAAAAGGAAGGGCCAAGATCGCCGGCAAGGCTGCGACACCCGCGCTGGCGAGTTCGCCGCAGCGGCGGGGGGTGTGCGTCCGGGTGTACACATCCACCCCCAAGAAGCCGAATTCAGCCCTTAGAAAAGTGGCTAGGGTGCGGCTGACGAGCGGTTACGAGGTCACGTCCTACATTCCGGGGGTGGGACACAACCTTCAGGAGCATTCCGTCGTTCTGGTGCGTGGGGGCCGCGTAAAGGATCTTCCCGGCGTGCGCTACCATATCATCCGGGGGACGCTGGATGCCGTCGGCGTTCAGGACAGGAAGCAGGGAAGGTCCAAATATGGGGCCAAAAGACCGAGCTAAGCGGGGATAGATCATGCCGAGGAGAAGAGAAGTTACCAAGAGAGAGATCCTGCCGGATCCGAAGTACAACAACCGGCTGGTGGCGAGATTCATCAACAGCCTCCTGAAACGGGGGAAAAAGAGCGTCGCGGAGTCCATCCTCTACGGGGCTTTCGATATCATTCAGGACCGGGTCAAAGAGACCCCGGTCGACGTTTTTGAAAAGGCCGTGAACAACGTCAAACCGGTGATCGAGGTCAAATCCAGGCGGGTCGGTGGATCGACCTATCAGGTTCCGACGGAGGTGATTCCTTCTCGTCGGGTCGCCCTGGGGATCCGCTGGCTGATTAGCCATGCACGGGAGCGCTCGGAAAAAACCATGCGCGAGAAGTTGGCTGCGGAGTTGATTGACGCGGCAAACAACCGGGGCGGTGCGATCAAGAAAAGAGAGGCCGTCCACAAGATGGCCGAGGCCAACAAGGCGTTTGCCCATTATCGATTCTAACGGGGAGTCTTTTTCAGAAACGGATCGGACAAGACAAAGTTGAAGACAAACGAACCATTCAAAGTTTAAGGAGGTTTGAAATGGCTAAGAAGAAATTTGAGAGGACGAAGCCGCACCTGAATATCGGCACAATCGGTCACGTTGATCATGGGAAGACCACGTTGACGGCCGCAATCACTAAACACTTGGCCTCCAAGGGATTTGCCGAGTTCAGACCCTTTGATTCCATCGACAATGCACCGGAAGAAAAGGAAAGAGGGGTTACCATCAATATTTCACATGTGGAATATGAGACGGACACGCGTCATTATGCCCATGTGGACTGCCCGGGTCATGCCGACTATATCAAAAACATGATTTCCGGCGCCGCGCATATGGATGGTACGATTCTGGTTGTGGCGGCCTCCGACGGTCCGATGCCCCAGACCCGGGAGCACATTCTTCTTGCCCGTCAGGTTCAGGTGCCCTACGTTGTCGTCTATCTCAACAAGGTGGATCTGGTGGATGATCCCGAACTTCTGGACCTGGTTGAACTGGAGCTGCGCGAGCTTCTGACGGCGTACGATTTCCCGGGCGATGACATTCCGATCATCCGCGGTTCGGCGTTAAAAGCCCTTGAGGCTGATGACCCCAAATCTCCCGACGCAAAGTCCATTTGGGATCTGATGGCTGCCGTCGATAGCTACATTCCGCTTCCGGTTCGCGATACGGAAAAGCCCTTTCTGATGCCGGTCGGCGATGTCTTCACCATCTCCGGCCGCGGTACGGTGGTTACGGGTCGCGTGGATCGCGGGATCGTCCGGACGGGCGATGAAGTGGAGATCATTGGAATCCGGCCGACCTTCAAGACCGTATGCACCGGCGTCGAAATGTTCCGCAAGACGCTGGATGAAGGGCGGGCCGGTGACGACATCGGCGTTTTGCTCCGCGGTACGAAGCGCGAGGAAGTGGAAAGAGGACAGGTCGTCGCAAAGCCGGGTTCGATCACTCCGCATACAAAATTCAAGGCTCAGGTCTACGTGCTCACGAAGGAAGAAGGCGGACGTCATACCCCCTTCTTCAATGGTTATCGGCCCCAGTTCTATTTCCGCACCACGGATGTGACCGGTGTGGCCAACCTTCCCGAAGGGGTGGAGATGGTCATGCCCGGCGACAATGTCGAGATGGAGGTCAACCTGATTACGCCGATTGCCATGGAAGAGCAGCTCCGTTTTGCCATTCGGGAAGGCGGCAGAACCGTGGGCGCTGGCGTGGTCAGCAAGATTATCGAATAGGACAGCCATCAAATTGGATCGAATGAAACCATGAAAGATCAAAAAATAAGAATTCGCCTGAAGGCGTACGACTATAAGCTGCTCGACCGTTCGGTGGATGATATCGTGGAGACGGCAAAACGGACGGGCGCCCGCGTGGCAGGTCCTATTCCGCTGCCGACCGAGATCAACAAGTATTGCGTCAACCGATCGCCGCACGTCGACAAGAAGTCGCGGGAGCAGTTCGAGATCCGGACGCACAAGCGGCTGATCGATATCGTCGAGCCGACGCAGGCGACGGTGGACGCGCTGATGAAACTTGATCTGTCGGCGGGCGTGGACGTGGAGATCAAGTTGTAGGTTGTGGGGGGATGGGTTCTTTGGAACGGGCGTCAAGGCCGTTTACCATTCTTCGTCACGGATGAACTGCTTTTGTGAATGAGAAAGATCCGGATAATGATAAAAGGATTAATTGGCAAAAAATTGGGGATGACCCAGATCTTTTCGGATGAAGGGATTTCGGTTCCCGTAACGGTGATCGAAGTGGAGCCTTCCGTCGTCATTCAGAAAAAGAACGTGGAGACGGACGGCTACGACGCCCTTCAACTGGGGTATGGGCGGATCAAACAGCGCAATGTGACCAAGCCGATTCAGGGGCATTTCAAAAAGGCGGATAAGGGTTTCTTCCGTGTTCTCCGGGAATTCAAGGTGGATCCGCAAAGCTGCGAGCTGGGCCAGGAGCTGAATGCCGAAATGTTTTCGCCGGGGGATTATGTGGATGTTGTCGGAACGACCAAGGGCAAGGGATTTGCCGGTGTTGTCAAACGCCATGGGTTTGGCGGCGGCCGAGCGACACACGGCTCCATGTTCCACAGGGCCCCGGGTTCCATCGGCGCGAGCGCCGATCCCTCTCGTGTTTTCAAGGGCACAAAACTGCCCGGTCACATGGGATACGAAAGAAAAACAGTGCAGAACCTGCTGGTATGGGCCGTTCGACCGGAGATCAATGTGATTCTGGTCCGGGGCGCCGTTCCCGGAGGCAAGAACGGATTTGTTCTGATCAAACAGGCGGTCAAAAAGGGTCAATAAGCAGCGTCTTCAAGGTGAGGAAAATGCCAGTAGCGGGTGTGTACGACATTGAAAATAAAAGAGTCGCTGAGATTGAACTCAGTGAAGCCGTCTTTGGTGCGCCGGTAAACGAGGATGTGATTTACGAAGTGGTCCGGATGCAGATGGCCGCCCGACGGAGCGGGACGGCCTGCACCAAGGGTCGAAGCGATGTCAGCGGAGGCGGCAAGAAGCCTTGGCGTCAGAAGGGTACGGGGCGGGCCAGGGCGGGACACTCCCGTTCTCCGATCTGGAAGGGGGGAGGAGTTGTCTTCGGACCCACGCCGCACGGTTATGACCTGAAGGTGTCCAAGAAAGTCAGGCGGTTGGCGCTCATTTCCGCCCTTAGCATGAAATTCAGAGAAGCACGAATGACGATTCTGCGGGATTTTCCGATGGATGAGATCAAGACCCAGAAGTTCCAGCAGGTCATCGACCGCTTTGGATTCAAGAAGACCCTTTTCGTGATCGATATGCCGCGGCCGGTACTGGAAAAATCATCGCGCAATATCCCGGACGTCAAAATGGTCCGCTCGGAGGGAATCAATGTGTACGACTTGCTGAAATACGATCATGTCGTCCTTCTTGAACCCTCTGTTCATAACATTGAAGGGGCGTTGATATCATAATGGAACTGCATCAGGTCATCAAAAAGAGTTTGATTACGGAAAAGAGCACGATTGCGAGGGACGCCGCAAATCAGTACAACTTTGCGGTTCACGTCAAGGCCAACCGTATCGAAGTGGGCCGCGCTGTTGAAAAACTCTTCAAGGTCAAGGTGCTGAGCGTCCGGGTGATGAATGTTCGCGGCAAGAAGAAAAGATCAGGCAGGATGATGGGGGAACGAAGCTCCTGGAAGAAGGCGATCGTGACCCTGGCTCCGGGAAGCCGTATCGAGACCGGAGACGGCGTGTAACCTGTCCGTCGGCAAGTGCCGGAGACAGTTTGGGTGAGGAATAGAGGGATGGGAATCAAAAAATACAAACCGACGTCGCCGGGAAGAAGGTTTCAGACCTGCTCTGATTTCGAAGAGGTGACCCGATCGACGCCCGAGAAGAGTCTTTTACGGCCTCTGAAGAAAACGGGAGGCCGCAACAACTATGGCAGGTTGACCAGCCGTCACATCGGTGGAGGTCACAAGCGGCGTTATCGGGTGATCGATTTTCGGCGGGATAAAGACGATATTCAGGCCCGAGTCGCATCCGTTGAGTATGATCCGAACCGCTCATCGAGGATTGCGCTGCTCCACTATGTCGACGGCGAGAAGCGATACATCATTGCCCCGTCGAAGATGACCGTGGGTGATCCCATCGTTAGCGGAGAAAAAGCGGACATCAAGTCCGGCAATGCCATTCCCCTGAAAAACATTCCTTTGGGAACCTTGATTCACAACGTGGAACTCAAGGTGGGACGCGGGGGGCAATTGATCCGCTCGGCCGGCGCCTACGGACAGCTGATGGCCAAGGAGGCGGGTTATGCCCAGGTCCGCCTGCCTTCCGGAGAGGTCCGAAAAGTGTTTCTCGAATGTCGGGCGACCATCGGCCAAGTCGGCAATATCGATTCGGAAAACCTGAGCCTCGGCAAGGCGGGCAGGACACGCTGGCTCGGACGGCGGCCGAAGGTTAGGGGCGTCGTCATGAATCCGGTCGATCATCCGATGGGCGGCGGGGAGGGAAAATCTTCCGGCGGTCGTCACCCCTGCACCCCCTGGGGCGTGCCGACGAAAGGCCATAAGACGCGGACCAACAAGAGTACCGATAAATATATCGTAAAACGAAGAGGTTAATAAGGTGGCACGTTCAATCAAGAAGGGCGCATTCATTGAAGAGAGTCTTTTGGAAAAGGTCCGAAAGCAGGAAGCCGGCGGGAGCAAAACGGTCATCAAGACCTGGTCGCGTCGTTCCACCGTGACCCCGGAATTGATCGGACAGACCTTTGCGGTGCACAACGGAAAAAAATTCATTCCGGTTTTTGTGACCGAAAACATGGTCGGACACAAATTGGGTGAATTTGCGCCGACCAGAACTTTTTACAGCCATGCCGGAGACCGCAAAACGAAGCTGCGCAAGTAAAATCAAGGGACAGATTTGAAACCTGCCCTCCGAGCGGAAGGGGTACACGCCGGCGATTTGGAGTCAGTCATGGAAGCAAAAGCAGTTGCCAAATACATTCGTATGTCGCCGCAGAAGATGCGGTTGGTTGTCGATCTGGTGAGGGGCAAAGAGGTCGAGGAAGCGAAGAAGATCCTTCTTTTTACGAGAAAATATGCGGCCGATCCCGTGAGGAAGGTGCTGCTGTCGGCGCTGGCCAACGCCAAGCAAAATCCCAACATTGACGAGAATATTCTTTACGTCAAGGAAATTTTTGTCGATCAGGGTCCAAGCTTGAAGCGTTGGAGGGCAAGGGCTCAAGGAAGGGCGGCTTCGATCAAGAAGCGGATGAGTCACGTGACCGTGATCCTGGATGAACAGTAAGACTTGAGGAGGTGAGAGGTTGGGGCAGAAGGTTAACCCGATCGGGTTGAGGTTGGGTGGTATAAAGACGTGGCGTTCTCAGTGGTTTTCGGAGAAGAACTATTCCGAGTTGCTCCATGAGGACCTGAAAGTCAGGAAGTTTCTCAAGGAGAAGCTCTACCACGCAGGTATCTCCAGGATCGAGATCGAAAGGGCTGCCAACAAGGCCAAGGTGAATATCCATGCCGCTCGCCCCGGAATCATCATCGGGAAGAAGGGATCCGAGATCGAGAAACTGAAAAAGGATCTCGAGGCGATCACCAAGAGCGAGGTGATCATCAATATCCTCGAAGTCCGTAAGCCGGAGATCGATGCGCAGCTGGTTGCCGAGAATGTTGCACAGCAGTTGGAACGAAGAATCGCTTTTCGCCGGGCGATGAAGAAGTGCGTAACCTCCGCGATGAAATTTGGGGCAAAGGGAATCAGGGTCAATTGCGGCGGACGTCTGGGTGGGGCCGAGATGGCGAGGTCGGAGTGGTACCGGGAGGGTCGTGTGCCCCTTCATACCCTGAGGGCGGATATCGATTGCGGTTTTACGGAGGCGCACACCGCTTATGGTCTGATCGGCGTAAAGGTTCTGATCTTCCACGGGGAAGTATTGCCGAGCAAGAAAGAGGCGGTAAAATAGGAGCTTTCGGGACGTCGCTGTTCCGGGAAATCATGGGATAAGGAAGCAGAGCAGGGGTTTGGAACAATGTTGATGCCGAAAAGGGTTAAATTCAGAAAGTTGCAGCGGGGTCGGATGAGCGGAAAGGCTACGCGTGGTAATACCGTGGCCTTCGGCGAGTTTGCCCTCCAGGCGACCGAGTGTGGTTGGATTACGGCCCGACAGATCGAGGCGGCGCGCGTGGCCATGACCCGGCACGTCAAACGCGGAGGGAAGATCTGGATTCGGATTTTTCCGCACAAATCCGTAACCAAGAAGCCTGCCGAGACCCGTATGGGGAAGGGAAAGGGCGCCCCGGAAGAGTGGGTGGCGGTGATCAAGCCGGGTATCGTCCTTTATGAGATCGAAGGCGTTTCGAAAGAGGTCGCCAAGGAGGCGTTCACATTGGCGGCTCACAAACTGCCCATCGGGACGCAATTTGTATCGAGGGAGATGTCTGATGAAAATTAAAGAGATCAGAGATCTTAGTATGGATGAGTTGCAGCAGAAGAACCGCGAGCTTGTCGACGAGTACTTCAAGCTACGCATGCGACACGCCTCCGGGCAACTGGACTCTCCGGCCACGCTCGGCCGTTTTCGCAGGGATATCGCCCGTGTCAGGACCGTCCTGGTTGAAAAGGAGGTAAAGTAGTGGAGCGACGTAGCAATAAGCTCACAGTCAAGGGTATTGTCGTCAGCAGCAAGATGGATAAAACGGTGGTCGTCCGGGCGGAAAGGCTCGTGAAGCACGCGGTTTTTCACAAATACATCAAGCGGTATGTCAAATACAAGGCCCATGACGAGCAGAATGCCTGCCAGGTGGGTGACAAGGTTCTCCTTGTTGAATCCCGTCCGTTGAGCAGAGACAAGCGCTGGCGGATGCTGGAGATCCTGGAGAAGGCAAAGTAGATTGCTTTTAGGCGTTCGGGGCCGGATGGTTTTTCTCATCGCTCCCTGCCTTTTGCCAGTTACGCGATGGAGTGTTGTTATGATTCAGATGCAGACGGTGTTGAACGTAGCGGATAATTCGGGTGCCAAGAAGGTAGCCTGCATCAAGGTGCTGGGGGGGTCCCGAAGACGATATGCCAGTCTGGGGGATGTGATCGTGATTGCCGTGAAGGAGGCATTGCCGAATTCCAAGGTGAAAAAAGGCGATGTCATGAAGGCGGTTGTCGTCCGAACGGTGAAGGAGGTCAGGAGAGCGGACGGTTCGTACCTGAAGTTCGATGACAACTCCGCCGTTTTGATTACGAACCAGATGGAACCGGTCGGAACGAGAATCTTTGGACCGGTCGCTCGCGAACTCCGGGCCAAACAGTTCATGAAGATTGTTTCCCTGGCGCCAGAGGTTTTATAGGCCATGGGGAAGGATTTCAAATCCGTTCCCGGAGGAACGACTTAAGGAAAAGGCGATGCTGGAAAAGAGACTGAAAAAAGGGGATACCGTCAAGGTGATTGCCGGCAAGGAAAAGGGAAAGTCCGGAAAAATTCAGAGTGTGATTGTCGACAAGGAACGGGTTCTCATCGAAAAGGTGAACCTGATCAAAAGGCACAAGAAGCCGGATGCCAAGGGCAAGGGCGGCATCGTCGAAAAGGAAGGGTCGATACACATTTCCAACGTAATGTACCTGTGTAACAAATGCAACACTGGTGTACGAATCGGATTTAAGATCCTCGAGGATGGGAAAAAGGTGCGTGTCTGCGCAAAATGTCACGAAATTCTGGACGCATAGGTTGGGAAAGATGTCAAGACTGAAAGAGTATTACAGCAAGGAAATCGTTCCGGCTCTCATCAAGGAGTTCCATTACAAAAATCCGATGGAGGTTCCTCGGCTCGTAAAGATCGTTGTCAACATGGGTCTTGGGGAGGCTATCCAGAACGTCAAGATCTTGGACAGCGCATTGGCGGAGCTGACCGCGATCGTCGGACAGAAGCCGGTGATTACCAAGGCGAAGAAATCCATCGCGACATTTAAACTCCGGCAGGGGATGTCGATCGGTTGTTGTGTCACGCTGCGAAGAGAGAAGATGTTTGAATTTTTCGACCGGTTGGTCAGCGTCGCCCTTCCCCGTGTCCGTGATTTCCGGGGCATCCCGACAAAATCGTTTGACGGGAGGGGAAATTTTGCGTTGGGCCTGAAGGAGCAAATCATCTTTCCGGAGATCGAATATGACAAGATCGAAAAGATCCGAGGCATGAACATTGCGATCGTCACCACGGCCAAGACGGATGATGAGGCAAGGCATCTGCTGAAACTGATGGGCATGCCGTTCAGGAACTAACAAGTCAGGAACTATCTCTGGAGGGAAGAGTGGCAAAGACATCCTTGATTGTAAAGGCCAATAGAAAAATGAAATTTGCGGTGAGAAACTACAACCGCTGTCCGATTTGCGGAAGACCGAGGGCGTATTACCGCAAGTTTGACATGTGCAGGATATGCCTCAGGAATTTATCCTTGAAGGGGGAAATTCCAGGCGTGATCAAGTCGAGCTGGTAGAAAGGGAGCAACGATATGGGGATGACCGATCCGATCGCGGATATGCTCACCAGGATCAGAAATGCGAACCGCGTTCACTTCAAGAGCGTGGATGTTCTAAACTCGCGGATTAATCTGAGCATGGCGAAGGTGTTAAAGAAGTCCGGATACATCAGCGGTTATGACATCAAGAAGGATCCGCGCGCGCATGATGTGCTGCGAATCTATATGAAATACCCGGATGCAAAGAGGGCCGTGATCACCGATATTCAGCGGGTCAGCAAGCCGGGAAGGCGGGTTTACGTGAAAAGCGTGAAAATTTCCCAGGTGCTCAACGGTTACGGAATATCCATTCTTTCCACCTCCAAGGGCGTCATGACGGATAAAGAAGCGAGAGAATTGAGCCTGGGTGGAGAACTGCTGTGCAACGTATGGTAGGTTGACGAGCGATGCGGACGGATCTACAATCCGTCCCCCGGTAGGCAGCGAGAAGGAACGAGAGAGGATCTCATGTCAAGAATTGGTAAAATACCCGTTGAAATTCCGACTGGTGTGAAAATCAGACGTGAACAATCCATGATCACGGTTGAAGGTCCCAAGGGAAAGCTTTCCTTGAAAGTGCCCAAGGGCATCGACGTTGTTCTGGAGGACCGGGCAATAGCGGTGACGAGGCCGTCTGACGGAAGGATGGACAGATCTTTTCATGGGTTGGTCAGAACCCTGGTGGCCAATATGGTCAAGGGGGTCAGTGTCGGCTTCGAGAAGAAACTGGAGATTTCCGGAGTTGGATACCGTGCGGAAGTGGCAGGTCATATGCTGAAGCTGATCATCGGTTTTTCAGCGCCGCTCGAATATCCGATACCGAAGGGGATTGAGATCAAGGTCGATAAGTTGATCAACATCGCGGTCAGCGGCATCGACAAGCAATTGGTCGGACGTGTTGCGGCGGAGATCCGGAGCCTGAAAAAACCGGAACCGTACAAGGGCAAGGGCATCAAATATGTCGGCGAACAGATCAGACGCAAGGTCGGCAAATCAGTGGGCGCCTAAGTTTTTCGTGCCGCCGGCCATGTTCCGGCGCACCCCGTGAAGAGGTAGGACATTGGCAACGAAAAGAATTGAAAAAGTCAGAAGCAAACGGAAGATGAGGGTGCGGGGGAAGGTCAAGGGTACCGAGAAGCGGCCCCGCCTTTCCATATTCAGGTCCGCGATCCATATCTATGCCCAGGCCATTGCCGATGATTCCGGAAGGACCTTGGCGGAGGCCTCGACACTAAGCAAGGATCTGGCGGGTTCCCTGGCCGGCCTGAAAAAGGTCGATGAGGCCAAGGCGGTTGGGAATCTCCTGGCCAAGCGCCTTCGGGATGCAGGGATCGAAGATGTTGTCTTCGATCGGGGAAGGTTTCTGTATCACGGCAGGGTGAAGGCTCTGGCCGATGGGGCGAGGGAGGCGGGACTGAAGTTTTAGTCTACGATTCGACAAACCACAGCGAAGGATGATTGTAGGAAACGAAGATTATGGAAGAATTGGAACTTCTCGACAGGGTGATTACGATTAACAGAACAGCCAAGGTGGTCAAAGGTGGACGGCGGTTTCGGTTCAGTGCCGTGGTTGTGGTCGGTGATGGAAAAGGTTCCGTCGGCGCGGGCTTGGGAAAGGCCCATGAAGTCCCCGAGGCGATCCGCAAAGGGATGGAGCAGGCCAAGAAGTCGATGACCCGTGTGGCGGTGGTCAATCGGACAATCCCCTACAGTATCGTAGGGCATTATGGGGCCGGCAAGGTTCTGCTGAAGCCCGCGTCGGAAGGGACTGGTTTGATTGCGGGCGGGGCCGTGCGTGCCGTGCTGGAAGTGGCCGGCGTTCACAATATTCTGACGAAATGCCTTGGATCGCATAACCCGCACAACTTGGTCAAGGCAACCATTGCGGGATTGGAACAGTTGAGGGTGCCATCCGACATCCTTGGCGCCAGGGGAAAAAGCGTTACGGAAAATTAGATTGAAAGGGACAGGCTGCGGGTACAATGCTCAAGATTACGCTGGTTCACAGTTATATCGGCAGACCGGAGGCTCAACGCAGGGTCCTTCGCGGCATGGGACTGGGAAAGATCAGCCAGAGCGTGCTGTTGAAGGATACGCCGGAAATCCGTGGGATGATTCGCAAGGTTGATCACCTGGTGTCTGCGGTGGAAGTTGAGGGGAACAGCAAATGAATCTGGGAACGTTGAAACCACCGGAAGGTTCGCGGAAAAAGAAAAAGCGGGTCGGTCGCGGTGACGGGTCGGGGCACGGAGGAACATCCGGAAAGGGCGCCAAGGGTCAGAATGCCCGTTCGGGACACAGTGTCCGTTCCAATTTCGAGGGGGGGCAGATGCCCATTACCCGAAGGATGCCCAAACGGGGATTCAAAAATCCGCTGAGACGGGTCATTGCGATCGTCAATATCGAACAGATGAAGGGTTTTCAGGCGGGAACCGTCGTGGATCGTGAATTGCTTACGGCGGCCGGCCTGGTCTCCGGCCGTGTCGATGGGGTCAAGATCCTGGGAAACGGTGAGATCAATTTTCCCCTTTCCGTGAAGGTGGATCTGGTCAGCCGCGCTGCAAGAGAGAAGATTGAAGCCGCTGGCGGTCAAATTATAGAGGTCATCTAAGTTGTTAGAAGGCTTAAAAAATATCTCCAAGATACCGGAACTCCAGAAGAGAATTCTGTTTTCCTTTCTGCTGTTGGCGGTGTACCGGATCGGCGCCCATGTGCCGACGCCCGGGATCGATACGGCGGCGCTGGCGGCCTTCTTTGAGCAGGCCAAGGGATCGCTGCTGGGGCTCTTTGATATGTTTGCGGGCGGCGCGCTGAGCAATCTGTCGGTCTTCGCCCTCGGGATCATGCCCTATATCAGCGCGTCGATCATCCTCCAGCTGCTGACGGTGGCCGTACCCCACTTGGAGAAACTGTCCAAGGAAGGCGAAGCGGGCCGGAGAAAGATCACGCAGTATACGCGCTATGGAACGGTGGTCTTAAGCCTCATTCAGGGCTTTGGCATCGCCATTGGTCTGGAGAACATGGCCGGCCCCACGGGGGCGTCGATCGTGATCAACACCGGCTGGGCCTTCCGGCTGATGACCGTGATCACCTTGACGGCGGGTACGGCATTCATCATGTGGCTCGGAGAACAGATTACAGAGAAGGGGATCGGGAACGGCATTTCGCTGATCATCTTTGCGGGTATCGTCTGCCGCGGGCCGGAGGCGATCATCAACACCTTCCGTCTGCTCTTCTCGGGAGAGATGGGCATTTTCTTCATCATTATTCTGATTCTGATGATGGTGCTGGTGATCGGCGTCATCGTTTTCGTGGAGAGCGGCCAGAGACGGATTCCGGTACAGTACGCGAAACGGGTGGTCGGACGGAAGATGTACGGCGGGCAGTCAACCCATCTGCCGTTGAAGGTCAATTCGGCCGGGGTCATCCCCCCGATCTTCGCCTCGTCGATTATCATGTTTCCGGCAACGATCGCCAATTTCATCCCGCATCCCTGGATGAAATCGGTCGCGGCGGCGATGATCCCGGGCAGGGTCGGGTATGAGCTGCTCTATGTGGCGTTCATCGTCTTTTTCTGCTTCTTCTATACGGCGGTGACCTTCAATCCGGTGGACGTGGCGGACAATATGAAGAAATACGGGGGATACGTCCCCGGGATCCGGCCCGGCAAGAAGACGGCCGAGTACATCGACGATGTCCTGACGAAGCTCACCTTCGGAGGCGCCATTTACGTTTCCGCCGTCTGCGTGCTTCCCAGCATCCTGATCAGCTCTTTCAATGTTCCGTTCTATTTCGGCGGCACGGCCCTTCTGATCGTCGTCGGGGTTGCGCTGGACACGGCGGGACAGATCGAAACCCATCTTCTGACCCGGCAGTATGAGGGTTTCATGAAGAAGGGGCGCATTGCCAGAAGGCGCTGAGGCGATGGTGGTCTTCGGAAACGTGGGATCAGGGTCATGGTCGTCCTGAAGCTGCCTGAAGAGGTTTCCCGGCTGAGGATCAGCAATCGGATCGTTGCGGAGATTCTGGCGGAGTTGAGGGAGCGGGTGAAACCGGGCGAAACCACGCGAGGGCTGAACCGGCTTTCGGAGGAGCTTTCGCGGAAGAACCGGGTGATTCCGGCGTTCAAGGGGTACCGAGGTTATCCCTTTGCTCTCTGCACATCGGTGAACGGTGAGGTGGTCCATGGCATGCCTTCCGATCGGCCGCTGTTGACCGGTGATATCCTGAGTCTGGATTTTGGGGTTATTTACAAGGGATATTATGGAGATGCCGCGATCACGGTTCCCGTGGGGAACGTCTCGGCCGCGGCGACGCGGCTGATGAGCGTGACCGAGCAAGGTCTCTACAACGGAATTGAACAGGCGCTGGCGGGCAACCGCCTCGGAGACATCTCCGCCGCCGTTCAAGGGTGTGTCGAGAAAGCCGGTTTTTCGGTCGTCAGGGATTTTGTGGGCCATGGAATCGGTAAAAGCATGCATGAGGATCCGCAGATTCCCAATTACGGCGTGCCGGGAAGAGGAATCGAACTCCGGCCGGGCATGGTATTGGCGATCGAACCGATGGTGAATGAGGGGGGATACCGGGTGAAGGTTCTCTCCGACGGGTGGACGGTGGTGACCGAGGACGGAAGCCTTTCCGCTCACTTCGAGCATTCCGTGGCGATTACGGAAAACGGGCCGGAGATCCTGAGCCGGATACAGTAGCGGCGGCATGGGGGCGGATTTGGATCCATCCCCGAACGGAGATTATGGCGAAAGAAGAAGCGATAGAGGTCGAGGGACGGGTGATTGAACCGTTGCCCAATGCCATGTTTCGGGTGGAACTGGAGAACGGTCATCGCGTTCTGGCCCATATTTCCGGCAAGATGAGGATGCATTTCATCAAAATCTTGCCCGGCGACAAGGTGACGGTGGAACTGTCCCCCTATGATCTGACGCGGGGAAGGATTGTGTACAGGACAAAATAGCGAAGGCGGTGCGGAGGCTGATGAACCTCCCGTCGGCGGATTGAGGGGTATTGAGCGTGAAAGTACGTTCTTCAGTAAAAAAAATTTGTGAGAAATGTAAGATTGTCAAGAGACGCGGTGTGTTACGCGTGATTTGTGAAAATCCGAAGCACAAGCAGCGTCAGGGATAGGGATTCGATACTCAGGAGGTTGACCGGTGGCCAGAATTGCAGGTGTGGATTTACCCAAAAACAAGAGGATGGAGATCGCGCTCACCTATATCTACGGGATCGGGCGGACGAAGTCGATAGAGATCCTTCAGGATGCCGGCGTGAGTCCCGACACGAAAACGGATCACCTTGCGGATTCGGAAATAACCGCCATCAGGAACATCATCGACCGGGAACTTAAGGTCGAAGGGGATTTGCGAAGGGAAACATCCATGTCCATCAAAAGGCTTATGGATGTTGGGAGCTACCGCGGGTTGCGACATCGGAAGGGACTTCCGGTCCGGGGTCAGAGAACGAGTACCAACGCCCGAACGAGGAAAGGACCGAGAAGGTCGATTGCAGGCAAGAAGAAATAGAGACGGAAAATATCCGGAGGATCAATGGCAAAGCCAGTCAGAAAAACAGGGAAAAAAAAGGAAAAAAAGAATATCTCTGAGGGGATCGCTCATATCCAGTCTACGTTTAACAACACCATTGTGACGATTACCGATCTGAGCGGGAACGTCATCGCCTGGGCGTCCGCCGGAATGCAGGGGTTCAAGGGATCCCGAAAAAGTACCCCTTTTGCCGCGCAAATGGCGGCGGAGGACGCGGTGAAGAAGGCGCGGGAACATGGGCTTCGGGCCGTCCAGGTTTATGTGAAAGGTCCGGGATCCGGTCGGGAATCGGCATTGAGGTCTCTGCAGACGGCGGGTTTAAAAATCAGCCTCATTCGCGATGTGACTCCCATTCCTCACAACGGGTGTCGTCCGCCGAAGCGCAGAAGGGTATAAATATGCTCAACGACCGGACGGCGTTGATCATCGATAATTCATAGAAGGTGGTTGATCAGAGATCAGGGAGGTTTATTTGGCAAGATATCGAGAATCCACATGCAGGTTATGCCGCAGGGAAGGCTTGAAACTGTTTCTCAAAGGAGACAGATGCTACAGCGAAAAATGCGCCTTTGAAAGGCGGGGCTTTGCGCCGGGGGATCATGGTCAGATCCGGAAGAAATTTTCCGACTATGGCGTCCAGTTGAGAGAAAAACAGAAACTCAAAAGGATGTATGGCCTTCTGGAGAAGCAGTTTCGGGGCTATTTCGCGAAGGCCGATCGGCAGAAGGGGATTACCGGGACCAATTTGCTGCTCTTTCTGGAGAGAAGGCTGGACAATATGATCTTCCGGATGGGTTTTGCCAATTCACGGACGGAGGCGAGGCAATTGATCCGGCACAACCATTTTCTGGTGGGAGAAAAACCGGTCAACATCCCTTCGTATCTGATCAAGGCCGGCGATGAGATCCGGGTCCGGGAGGGAAGCAGGAAGGTGGCGCGGATCATCGAGGCCATGGAAACCGTGGCCAGGCGGGGGGTTCCCCAATGGTTAGAGATTGATAAAACCAACTTCCGGGGCGTTGTGAAGATACTTCCCGCCCGTGAAGAGCTGACAATGCCGGTTAAGGAACAACTGGTCGTCGAACTGTATTCAAAATAGGAAAAACCCCAGCGATCCGAAGGGCAGGGAAAGGAATTATGCAGAGCAACTGGCGTAGTTTGATTCAACCGAAAAGAGTCGATATCGATGAAACAACCCATACGCCTTTTTATGGGGAGTTCACTTGTCAGCCGCTGGAACGCGGCTTTGGAACCACCTTGGGAAACGCGCTCCGGCGGATCCTCCTCTCTTCCATTCAAGGCGCGGCGATTGTTTCCGTAAAATTTGACGGCGTCCTGCATGAATTTTCCACGATCCCCGGGATCAAAGAGGATGTGACCGATATCATTCTCAATCTGAAGGGCGTTCGTCTCAAGCTTCATCAGGACGGTCCGCGAACGGTCCGCATCGACAAATCCCGGAAAGGCGTGATCACGGCGGCGGATATCGTGAGCGATGGAACGGTCGAGATCCTCAATCCCGATCACTATATCGCGACATTGGTCGGCAAAGCCTCTTTCAAAGCGGAAATGACGGTCAAGATAGGAAAGGGGTATGTTCCCGCCCCGAAGGAAAAGGATCCTGAGCAGCCGGAGGCGACGATCAATATGGATGCCGTCTTTTCACCGATCAAGAAGGTGAACTATACCGTGACCTATGCCCGAGTCGGCCAGGTTGCGGACTATGACCGCCTGATCCTCGAGGTTTGGACCGACGGCAGCGTGTTGCCGGAAGACGCCGTGGCCTATGCGGCTAAAATTCTCAAAGAGCAGATCGATCCTTTCATCAATTTCTCCGAAGCGGACGAGGAAACGCAGGCATCCGAGACCGAGGGAAAGGAAGAAGATATCAACGATATCCTCGTGCGACACGTGGATGATCTGGAACTCTCCGTGCGATCGGCCAACTGTCTGAAGAACGCCGGGATCAATTTGATCGGAGAGCTGGTGATGAAAACCGAGGCCGAAATGCTGAAAACCAAGAACTTTGGCCGGAAATCGTTGAACGAGATTAAAGAGATTCTTCAGGAATCCGGTCTGGGGTTTGGCATGAAGCTGGATTTTCCTCCGTGGAACAAGATTGAAAAAACGGATGAAACATCCGCCGGCGAGGCGGAGTAGATTTGTTTGCATTGAAAGGATGAGTTTCGATGGGTCAGGGAAAATTGGGAAGCAAACTGGGAAGGACGACAAGTCATCGCAAGGCCATGCTGAGGACGATGGTCACCTCCCTATTGAAACATGAGAAGATCCAGACCACCGAGATGAAGGCCAAAGAGCTCCAAAAGGTGGCGGACAAGATGGTCACCCTCGGCAAGAGGGGCGACCTCCATGCCCGGAGACAGGCGGCCGCTTATGTCCGGGAACGGGATATGGTCGGCAAGTTGTTCGGTGAACTGTCGGAGCGGTACAAGGGGCAGGCCGGCGGCTATACCCGCATCTTGAAATCCGGATATCGCGCGGGTGACAATGCGCCCATGTCCATCATTGAGTTTGTCCGAAAAGCCGAGGCGGAAAAAACCAAGAAAAAATCGTCGGCGCCGAAGAAATAGAAAATCGCAGAGGGCGGGTCATCAACCCGCCCTCTTTATTTCCCCTCTTTCCCCCCTTGTCTTTTTATCAAAAACGCGTTATTCCCCAGCCAACGTGTTTACGTTTAACCGGAGACCATCATAGAAAGGGGGATTGGCAATGGGCGAACAGCGGGTTGGTGAAGTCGTTAAATATTTTTCAAAACCGTGTGTTGCCGCCGTCAAGATCACCGAAGGGGGGATCAAGGTCGGGGATACTTTGAAATTCATGGGACATACGACGGATTTCACCATGCCGGTTGATTCCATGGAGGTCAACAATCAGAAGGTTCCCGAGGCGGTTGTCGGCGACTACATCGGAATCCGAGTGGCGGATCGGGTTCGTCCCGGTGATGAGGTGTTCAAGGTGACGGCGGAATAGGCTTGACTTACAAAGTGCAGGGTCGTGAAGATGTCCCTGACGAACAATCGTATTGAAATCCTTTGGGACGGACAGGTGATCCGGATATGATTCCCGGGCATGCTCGCAGGACGACGAGATGATAAACTATCGCGAGACGCTCGCTTATCTCCGTGGTCTCCATCCTCTCGGCATTCGTTTCGGGCTGGGTCCGATTCGTTCTCTGCTGGCCAGGCTGAACGATCCCCAGGATCGGTTTCCCACGGTGCTGATCGCAGGCACCAACGGGAAGGGTTCCGTGGCGGCGATGACGGCGTCGATCCTGTCGGCGGCCGGATTCAGGACGGGACTGTACACGTCCCCGGACTTGATCGATGTCCGGGAAAGGATCCGGATCGACGGTCGGATGATCGGCCGTCGGGAAATGGCCGCCTGTACGGAAGAAATTCGAAGCCGTGCCCCGGATGAGGTGAGCTATTTCGAATTCCTGACCGCAATGGCCTTCCTGCACTATCAGCGGCGGCGGGTGGAGATCGCCGTGCTGGAGGTCGGCATGGGGGGGCGGCTGGATGCCACCAATGTGGTCACCCCGCTCGTCTCGGTGATCACCAACATCTCGCTGGAACACCGGGAGTACCTCGGCAACACCCTGGAGGAAATCACCCGGGAAAAGGCGGGGATCATCAAGGAGGGTGGAATCTGCCTGACCGCGGTTCGCCAGCGGCGGGTCATCGAGACCCTGGAGGCGATCTGCACGGAAAGAGGGGCGAAGCTCAACCGGTTGGGAAAAGAGATCCGGACAACGGACCATCGGGACGGGACGTTTTCCTATCGGGGTGTCGGGAAGAGTTATGAACGGCTTTCCTGTCCTCTGGCCGGGAAACATCAGATTTCCAATGCCGCGATGGCGCTGGCGGCCGTCGAGATAATTGACAATAGCGGTTTCCGGATTCAGGAAACCGCTGTTTCCGAGGGCCTGCGGCAGACGCGCTGGGAGGGGCGATTGGAGATCCTCCGTCGTTCGCCGCTGCTCCTTGTGGATGGCGCACACAATCCGGCCGGGGCGAGCGCACTCCGGCGAGCGCTCCAAAACGATTTTCCGCACAGACGGTTGATCCTGATCTTCGGCGTTCTGGGGGATAAGGACTATCGGGCAATGGCCGGAAGGCTCTTCCCGCTGGCCGACCGGGTGATCCTGACCCGCCCGAACAGCGAAAGGGCCCTCTCGCCGGATGATCTTCGACCGATGGCGGGAAGGTTTCACAAGGATATCGAGGTGGTCGAAAATCCGGGGGACGCATTGCATCACTCCTTGTCGCTTGCCGGGGAAGATGATCTCATCTGCGCGACCGGATCCCTCTATCTTGTCGGAGAAATAAAAAAAGCGGCAGCGGATCACGAAAGGCGACGGGATCAATGCCGTTTCTGATGACACCTCACTGACTTTCTCTGAAAGGTGCTGATGTGAACAGACTCAAAAAGATTTTCTGTCTTCTGGCGATCCTGTTCGTTTCCTGGATAACCGTTTCACCGCTACAGGCGCTCCAGACGGAGTTCCGCGGCGGTCCGGTGAACATCGATGCCGAAAACATCACCTATGATGGGGATGAAGACGTGTACCACGCCGTGGGGAACGTCCTGATCACCTTCTCGGGGGGCTATCTGAAGGCCGACGCCGTAACCTTGAATCATACCACAAACCAGGCCCTGGCCGTCGGTCATGTGCTGCTCCATAGCGATCAGGATGTCCTGGAGGGCGAACAGGTCTCGTTCAACATCGTCTCGCGGACGGGAATGGTGAATGACGGGACGATGTTCATCGCCGAGAACCATTTCTACATCAAGGGAGAAAGGATCGAAAAAACGGCCGAGGCGACCTACCGTCTGGAAAACGCCACGGTGACCAGTTGCGATGGCGACGCCCCGGACTGGCGAATCGCCGGCAAGGAATTTGACGTGACCCTAGACGGCTACGGGGTCATTCGGGACGGCCGGTTTCTGGCCCGGGATCTTCCGGTGATCTACCTGCCCTATTTTGTCTTCCCCGCGAAGACAAAGCGCCAATCCGGTCTCCTCTTTCCCCGTTTCAGCTACTCACGGGATAAGAATGGCCTGGACGTGGAAATCCCCTACTACTGGGCCATTTCCGAAAACGCCGACGCCACTTTTTTCCAGCGCTATATGGAGAAAAGGGGATTTAAGGAAGGCGTAGAGTTGCGCTACTTTCTCGGTCCGAATAGCTTCGGCACCATGTACGGGGACTTCATCAACGACCGCCTGCAGGTTCAGGACGGCACGGGGAGCTTGAGCCGCGACTGGCGGGAAAGTCATAATCGTTGGTCTTTTTACCTCAATCACGAAACGACTTTCGCGAACGGGTTCAACCTGCGAAGCGATATCCGCCGGGTGTCCGACCGCTGGTATTTCAAGGATTTTTCTCGCTCCAACTATTATTTGGACAACTATGTTCCGAGCGGAGAGACCAGGTTCAGGCGCATCTCCTTTCTTGGGGATGAATCCCTCGCTTCGCTCGATTCCACGGTTCGTCTCACGAAGGACTGGTCTCTGTACAACCTGACTGCCCTGGCGCGTTACACCGATGACTTTTCCTCCCCCGACAACAATGCGACATTGCAGTCTTATCCAGAGGTGACCTTCACGGGATTCCGGCAGCCCCTCTTCGGTAGTCCCCTTCAGCTTGCGTTTACGTCCGGATACTCTTATTTACACAGACAGGAGGGGCAGAAGGGACATCTCGGGTACATCAGCCCGACGCTATACTTTCCGACGAAGCTCGGGCCCTACGTCCAGGTCGAACCGTGGGCCGGGGTCCGCGGGGATATCTGGCAGCGATCGGATTCCCCGGCGGATGACGATGACAAGTTCGGCCATCGCAAGATTTTCACCCTTGGGACAAACCTTTCGACAGGGATATACCGGGTTTTTGACGTGAAGGTGGCGGGTATCGAGAAGATCCGGCACGGAATCCAGACCGGGGTCACCTACGGCTACGTCCCCGAAGAGAAACAGGAGCATCTTCCGAATTATTTGGGAGCAATCGGCGAGCAGAACTACCTGAGCTACTGGGTCACCAACACGTTGCTTGCCAAGGAGCGAGGGACAGATGGGAAGGCCAGCTATCGAGAGCTGATGCGTTTCAAACTGGCCCAAACTTACAATATCCTGGAGGCGAGACGTGACGTGACCGCCGTCGGGAGCGACAATCGACCTTTCGGTGATGTATATCTGGAACTGGATCTGACCCCCATTCGGCATCTCACCTTTCAGGCGCGAAACGTTTACAGTGTGAATTCCGGCGTGTGGTGGCAGAACAATTATGACCTGACTCTGTTCGATAACCGGGGAGATTACGCCTCCGTGGGTTATCGGCACACGATGGATGCGCTGGAGGAGGTCAATCTCGCGCTGAGGGCGGCGATCACCTCCTCCCTCAGTGCGACGTATGTGCTGAGGAGAAACAAGCTCGATGGTAAAGAAATTGAATCCAGCTATGGCGTCCAGTACCGGAAACAGTGTTGGAATGCCGAGTTGAAGTTGACCAATACAGAAGATGATCAGACGATCATGCTCCTTTTTTCACTATACGGGATCGGGGCGATCGATCTCAGCAGCAGCTCCTCATCGTCCCCGACGGGAGGGAATTAAGGGGTGAACGGTTGTATCCGGAGGAATGTCTCGCCTTTTTCGTTTTTATGCAGGTTTTTCCTTGACAAGGAGGATAAATTTGCGTATTGATCCACGTTCAAATTCATGCGTACCGGGTGAGATGATGAAGACATATCAGGCAAAAAAAGGGGAGGTCAATCGTGACTGGTATTTGGTGGATGCCGGGGACAAGGTGTTGGGAAGGCTGGCGAGCGAAATTGCGCACCGCCTTCGGGGAAAGCACAAACCCGTGTATACCCCCCATACGGATACGGGAGATTTCGTGATTGTGGTGAACGCCGAGAAGATCAGTCTGACCGGCAAGAAGCTGACCGACAAGATCTATTACCGTTATTCGGGCTATCCGGGCGGCCTCAAGGCAACGACGGCAGGCCGGATGCTGAGCATCAAACCCGAGGATCTGTTGCGGACGGCCGTCAAGGGGATGCTTCCCAAGAATACGCTGGGGAGGGCCATGCTGAAGAAGCTCAAGATTTACACCGGCAACGACCATCCGCATGCGGCGCAGTGCCCCCGCATTCTGACGTTGTAACGTCGCTACGGCGAACATCGGGTTCGTGAGGACCAATCTGGAGAGGGATATGACGGAAAGACGGGTTTACGCAACGGGGAAAAGGAAGAGCGCGATTGCCAGGGTCTACATGAAGGAAGGCACCGGCATCTGGCAGGTGAACAAGCGGAATTTCGACGATTATTTCACGCGGGAAAGTCTGAAAATGATCATTCAGCAGCCTCTCGAGATGACCGGGAAAAAGGGTCTTCTCGACTTTTACATCAGTGTCGATGGGGGCGGCATGGCCGGTCAGGCGGGCGCCGTGAAGCACGGAATCTCCAAAGCGCTGGTGGAATATGACGCGGATCTGAGAGCGATCCTGAAAAAGGCCGGCTTTCTAACGCGGGACTCCCGCATGAAGGAAAGAAAGAAATATGGTCAACCGGGGGCCCGGAAGAGGTTCCAGTTCTCCAAGAGATAAATTCCGCGGGGGAGGCTGACAGCCTCCCTTTCTTTTGGGTATGTTCGTGAGTGTATTTTCCGCGGCTTGTCGCGGGGGGAAGTCATGGAAGGTTCTTCGCAGCCTGTTGAGGAGATCTTCCATCGCAAGGAGATGCGTGAGGTGATCCGAGTCGGTATCTACGGAGGGAGCGGTTATACCGGGCAGGAACTTCTGCGGCTGCTGTTTGCCCACCCGGAGGCAAAGGTTGTGGTTGCCACCTCGCGGCGGTTCGCGGGGATGCCCGTCGGTGAGGTCTATCCGGCCCTGGCGGGTCTTACCGATCTCGTATATACGAACGATCTTCCCGAAGCCGTGGCCGGCATTGCCGATTTCATCTTTCTGGCCCTCCCGCACGGCGTTTCGATGGAGATTGCCCCCGTATTCGTCGGAGCGGGACGGAAGGTCGTCGATCTGAGCGCTGATTTCCGCATCCGGGAGCGGGCGACGTATGAGGGCTGGTATGGGCGGCATACCGCCTTCGAGATGCTTGAAAAGGCGGTCTACGGTTTGCCCGAACTGCATCGGGAGGAGATTCGCGGGACATGTCTTGTCGCCAATCCCGGCTGTTATCCCACGAGCATCATCCTGGGTCTGGCGCCCGTCCTGCGGTCGGGCTGGATCGATCCGGACTCCGTGATCGCCGACTCGAAATCGGGTGTCAGCGGGGCGGGGCGGGAACCCGTGATCGGCTCGTTGTTCTGCGAGGTGGACGGGGGCTTCAAGGCTTACAAGGTCGGGGGTCATCGGCACACCCCGGAGATCGAGCAGGAGCTTGGACTCCTCGCGGGTCGGGAGATGAAGATCTCGTTTACGCCGCACCTGCTGCCGGTCAAACGGGGAATCCTTAGCACAATCTACGCCAAACTCGAGAAAAACGTGAGCGTCGAGGAGGCAACGTCGCTTTATCGGGATTTCTATGGCAAGGAGCCGTTCATTCGGATTTGTCGGAATGGTCAATTCCCCAACCTCTCCTCCGTCGTCGGTTCCAATTTTTGCGATATCGGCGTGACCGTGGACAAGCGGACCGGTCGCCTGATCGTCGTCTCCGCGATCGACAACCTCATCAAGGGGGCCTCCGGCCAGGCGATCCAGAACATGAATCTGATGTCCGATCTTCCGGAAACGACCGGTCTTCCGCTGGTGGCCCTCTACCCCTGATTGCCGGAGGAGCGATGGCCCTGAAAATCTACAACACCCAGTCTAGAAGGAAAGAGGAATTCCAACCCCTCCGGGAGGGGAAAGTGGGGATCTACGTTTGCGGGATCACGGCGTATGACCTCTGCCATGTGGGTCATGCCCGCTCGGCCGTCGTTTTCGACGTGATCACCCGCCATCTGCGTTCCCGAGGCTGGGACGTTACCTATGTGAAGAACTTCACCGATGTCGACGACAAGATCATTGACCGTGCCCGCCGCGAACGGAAGGAAATCGGCGAGATCGCGGAGCGGTTCATCCGGGAACACGACAGGGACATGGCGATGTTGGGCGTTCTGCCGCCGACATTTTCACCCCGCGCGACGGAAAACATCCCGGGGATGATCGGCCTCATCAACGAGCTGATCGCGAAGGGCTTGGCCTATCCCATGAACGGGGACGTCTATTATGCGGTCGAGCGATTCCCGGGATACGGGAAACTCTCGGGAAGAAACCTGGAGGAGATGCTCTCCGGCGCCCGCGTGGACGTGAACGAAAAGAAACGAAGCCCGCTCGATTTCGCGCTCTGGAAGACGAGCAAGGAGGGGGAGCCCTGGTGGGAGAGCCCCTGGGGCAGAGGACGGCCGGGCTGGCACCTCGAATGTTCCGCGATGAGCCGGCGATACCTCGGCGACACGTTCGACATCCACGGAGGGGGCGAGGACCTGATATTTCCCCACCATGAAAACGAGATTGCCCAGTCGGAGGGATCCACCGGCAAGACGGCGGTTCGCTATTGGGTGCACAACGGTTTTGTCCGAGTGAACAGCGAGAAGATGTCGAAGTCTCTCGGCAACTTCTTCACGATTCGGGACATTCTGCAACAGTATCATCCCGAGGTGCTGCGGTTCTTCCTGCTCCAGAGCCATTACCGCAGCCCCGTCGATTTCTCCGACACGGCGCTGAATGAGGCCCGCCAGGCGATGAACCGCTTCTATTCGATGTTGCAGGCGCTAAATGAGGTTGCGGAGGGCGGCAACGAAACGGCCGCCGAGTCCGCGGAACGGGACGAAAAGACGACCGTCCACCTCCAGGCCCTCCGCGACGGCTTTGCCGAGTCCATGGACGATGATTTCAACACCGCGCGGGCTATCGGCCACCTTTTCGACGCCGTCCGCGCGGTCAACGCCTCGTTGGTGGGGAAAAAACCGTTCCTATCCCCCGGTGTCTCAATGCAGACGGAAAAGACCTTCCTCGAGATCGGCGCCGTTTTAGGTCTGTTCCTGGAAAAACCGGACACTTACCTGCGCGGGGACCGGGAGCGGGAATCGGGCAAGAGAGGCCTGATCGTTGCGGAGATCGAACGTCTGATTGCCGAGCGATGCGCCGCGCGGAAGGCCAAGGCATGGGCCAGGGCCGACGAGATCCGGAACGGATTGGCGGCAAAGGGCGTCCTGCTCCAGGACGGGCCGGATGCTACGACCTGGACGATCGCGTAGGTCCACGATGGAACAGATCTACTTCGATCACAGTGCCACGACGCCCATCCATCCGGAGGTGCTGGGGGCGATGATGTCCCTCTTCGCGAACCGCTTCGGGAATCCATCCAGCATCCATCGGGAGGGACGCTTTGCCCGCGAGGCCGTCGAGACGGCGCGCCGCCGGGTAGCCGCCTTGATCGGGGCGGATCCTTCCGAGATCGTTTTCACGGGCGGCGGCACGGAGGCCGACAATCTTGCCGTTTTGGGAAGCGCCTTCGCCCAAAGAGAACGGAAAAATCACATCATCACCTCCGCCATCGAGCACCCCGCCGTGGAGCAGGCTTGCCGTCACCTGACCGAGCGGGGATTCGCCGTGACGTTCCTTCCGGTGGACGGAGAGGGACGGGTGGACCCCGACGAGGTCCGGCGGGCGATTACCGGACGGACCTTCCTGATCACGATCATGCATGCCAACAATGAGGTTGGAACGATCCAGCCTCTTCGGGAAATTGGTTCAATCGCCCGGGAGCGGGGAATCGGTTTTCACACCGACGCCGTCCAGAGTGTCGGAAAGATCCCGGTTGCGGTAGCGAATTTGGGGGTCGATCTCCTCTCCATTGCCGGCCACAAGATCCAAGGACCGAAGGGGACGGGGGCCCTCTACATCCGGAGCGGCGCGACGCTGGCGCCGATCACCTTCGGCGGCCATCAGGAACGGGGGCTCCGCAGTGGGACGGAGAACGTCCCGGGCATCGTGGGGCTTGGGATGGCCTGCATGATCGCTTTACGCGACCTCGACGCACAGGGGATCCGTTTGCAGGCACTCCGGGACGAGCTCGAAAGGCGGATCCGGGCGGAGATTCCCGACATTCGCATGAACGGCCATCCCTCCGAACGCTTGCCCCACCTGTCCAGCCTCTCTTTCGCCGGCGTTTCCGGCGAGGCGCTCGTCCGGGCGCTCGATCTGCGCGGGATCGCCGTCTCCGCCGGTTCCGCGTGCGCGGCGGGCGAGACCCGGATTTCTCCGGTTCTGGCGTCCCTGCGCGTTCCGGAGGAATTTTCCGTCGGCACAGTGCGGTTCAGCCTGGGAAGAGGCAATACCGAAGAGGAACTGGACCGCGTGGTTCCGATCCTGAAGGCGCTGGTCGAAAAGCAGCGCGGCAGGCGATGATCCATCCACCGCTGCAATGTCGCTCCTCGCCGCCTGTCGAATCCGCTGGCCATTTCTCGGCCGATCTGTTATGAAGAAAACCATGAATGTAGAGCGGATCCGAATTCCCTCCGCGACGGAGTGCCGACGACTGGTTGCCGAGGCGGGAATGCTGGAAAACATCGTGGCCCACTCCCGGCAGGTCTGCCGGGTCTCCCTCTGGATGGCCGATCATCGCGAAACGAACGGGCTCAACCGAGATCTGATCCGGGCGGCCGCGCTCCTCCACGACATCACCAAGACCCGGAGCTTTAGCACCGGGGAGGACCATGCCGAGACCGGGAGGAAAATGTTGACGGAAATGGGCTACCCGGAAGTGGGCCGTATTGTCGGCCAGCATGTTCGCCTGGAGCGTTATTTCGCGTCGCCCGTACCCGACGAGGCGGAGATCGTCAATTACGCCGACAAGCGGGTTCTCCACGATCGGATCGTTCCTCTTGCCGAGCGGATGCAATACATCGTCGAACGATACGGTCTGTCGCCGGAGCGCAAAAGCGCGCTTCTGCTCCTCTGGGAGAAGTCGGAGGCGCTGGAGCGGCGGTTGTTTGCCGGTCTTTCCATCGTTCCGGAAGACCTCATCCCCGATTCGGCTGTGCATCTCCCGCATTCGGGATAGATTGTTTCCCGACCGGCCGTTCGCTTTTGTCCAGCCGCAGGATATGGCGGATGGAGGGAATCATCTCCTCCTCATGGTGTGTGACATAGATCAGGTTGGTTCGCGTTCCTCCCCCGATCCCCTCCATCAGCGCAAGCGCCTTCTCCCGGTTGACGCTGTCCAGCCCCTGACACGGTTCATCCAGGATGAGAAGCTCCGGGCATTTGACCATCGCCCGGGCGATCAGAGCCAGCCGTTTTTCACCATAGGAGAGGCGCGGAAACTGCCGCTCCGCCATTTCGGTCATGCCGAGGATCGTCAGCCAATTTTCGGCCCGCGCCTGCTGTTCCCGATCCGGACGGCGGTATAAGCCTATCGAGTCGAAGAAGCCGGAGAGAATCACCTCTCGAACGGAGACCGGCTTGCGGTAACGGAGTTGCAGCTCTGGCGAGACCACCCCCATTCTCCGCCGGATCTCCCAGACGCTTTCCCCTTCGCCCCGCCGCTTTCCGAAGAGTCGGACCTCGTTGGCGTAGACCTGCAGGTTGTCCCCCGTGATCAGGTTCAACAGGGTCGATTTCCCGGAGCCGTTCGGACCGATGACCGCCCAGTTTTCCCCCCGTCGAACCGTCCAGTTCATGCCGTTGAAGACAATGGTTTCCCCGTAGGCGACGCGGATATCGATCATCTCGACGAGAGGTTCGCCGGGAAATCCGGCATTGGGGCCGGCATCCGGACAGGGCGGCTGGACCGCCGCGAGGGGGCTCCCCTTTGCCGTGAAACGTCTTAATCGAGCGGGGGTGAGCACCTCTTCCTTCCGTCCGGTGAGCGCAACGCGGCCGTTGCGGATCAAAAGCACATGGGAGATGCCCGCGATCACCTCTTCCGGACGCTGCGCGACCAGGAGAATCTGTGTCCCGTGTTCCATTAGTTTCGTCACGGCGGAAGCCAGGGTTTGTCGGCTGCCGGCGTCGAGTCCCGCAAAAGGATCGTCCAGGATCAGGAGTTTGGGTGAGGACCCCAGGGCTCGGGCGATCAGAAGCTTGCGGATCTCCCCGTTGGAGAGGGTTCGGATACCGTGGCCAAGAACGGAGCGGAGATTCAAGGTGTCGACGATGGTTTCCAGCAGGGCGGGATCGCCGTCGTTGTCCCCGAGCAGTTCCCCGGCCGTCCGTTCCCGCCCCCGACCGCTGAATGCACGTGCATCCTCCCGGCGTTCCTCGCGGGCCAGGATTTCTTCCTGCAGTTCAAAGGAGACATAACCGATACGGTTTCCTGTGTCCTCCGGGTCATGACGGATCAGCCTTCCCCGAACGTATGGAACATCGCCTCGAATCGCCCCGGCGAGAGCGGATTTTCCCGAACCGTTGGGTCCCAGGATTGCCCAGTTTTCTCCGCCGCGGATTTCCCAGAATGTCCCGGGAAGCAGCATCCGGTCTCCCCTGCGCAGCGTGACGCGCTCAAGCGTGATGAGGGGTTCATTCTTTCGTTGCATGCCAGGGCTCAAAGGTTGTAATCCTCCCGGTCTTTTGATACAGTGCGCGCCGGCCGTCCGGTCTCGATCACGCGCCGGTCATGGATAGCAGAAATGAAAAAAAATAACACCCTATTCCGACGGTCGTCCGAACGGAATCTTGAGGAGGAAGAGAAGAATGATGAAAGAACGCGTCGTGTTTTTGGATGGGACGTATGTCCCCTGGAGTGAAGCGAAAATCCATATCATGAGTCACAGCGTCGGGCGGGGCTCGGCCATTTTCGAGGTCATCGGATTCCACGAGACGCCGGACGGGCCGGCCGTTTTTCGACTTGACGAATATATCGCCCGTTTCCGGAATTCGGCCGCGCTGCTGGACATGGAACCGCCGTTGTCCGTTTCGGGATTGCAGGATGCGGTTCTGGAAACGGTTCGGCGCAACGGTCTGAAAAAAGGGATCATCAAGCTGATGGGCTTTTATCCCGAGATCGCCTTCAAGATCCTCCCCCCCGGCAAGCGGTTCCAGGTGGCGATCTTCGTATTTGATCTGGAGGGAGATCTCGGTGAATCTGCGCAGGCGGAAGGTGGAAGCGTGACGGCATGCATTTCGAAATGGCGAAGGCTTGATCCCCAGACCGTCCCGATCGAGGCCAAGGTTGCGGCCAATTACATGAACGGCATTGTGGCCCGGACGGAGGCGAGGGATCTCGGCTTCGATTATGCCATTCTTCTCGATACGCGGGGTTGCATCGCCGAAGGCGGCACGGAATCGCTTTTTCTGGTCCGCGAAGGGCGCCTGCTGACGTCGTCGTTGGGGACGATCCTGAACAGCATTACGCGCAAGACGCTCATCGAGGTGGCGGAGACGATGGGGATCGGAAACTTTGCCGGCCGTCTGCTCCCCGGTACCCTGAACGAGGCGGAGGAGATTTTCTTCTCGGGAACGGTCAGTAAACTCATTCCGGTCCGTCAGGTGGGAGACCGGATCTTGCAGGAAGTTCCCGGACCGGTGACGCGGAGGCTATCCGAACGGATGGCTTTGATCGTCTCCGGAAACGATGAACAGTTCCGGCACTGGCTCTATCACACCTGATTGAAAACGGTATGTCCGGCGGGTTTGCGATGAATTTCAACATAAACCAACGCCCCGTGCGCATCGCTCACGGGGCGCTGGTTTGTGCGGTGCTCTCCGGCGGAGGTTTTGTTATTTCCTCTCCGCCTCCTTCTGGAGTGGTTTCACCATGTCCGTCTTCTCCCAGGGGTAGTCGTCCAGGAAGAGGGTTCTGGGGATTCGGCGGTAGATGTCGCTGTTGAGCAGATCGAATCGCTTGATCATCCCGGCCGGCGTCAGATCGAAGAGCTTCTCAATGACCTTTCCCAGCTTCTGGTCGGTGAGCTTCCCGGTGCCGAACGTATTCACATAGATCGAGAATGGACAGGCAATGCCGATCGCGTAGGCGAGCTGAACGGAGCACTTTTCAGCGAGGCCGGCGGCGACGATGTTTTTGGCGACATACCGCGAACCGAAGGCGGCGGAGCAGTCCACCTTTTCGGGCGATTTGTTGACGACGGAGCCTCCTCCGAGCTGGGCGCCGGGATAGCCGCCGTAGAACTGGACGACGAGCTTCCTACCGGTGACGCCGGAGTCCGCCGCGCTGCATGAGTTGACCGCCTGCCACTCCCCGGTCGGATTGAAGAGAAATTCCGTATTTTTGTCCACGCAGCCCTTCAGGCTGTCGAATGCGATCTTCCGGGCCTTCCGTTCGATCGCGCAGCCGTTTTTCCCCTTCGCGAACCGGTAGTCGATGGCGTTGGACATCAGGACCTTGGCCAGCCGCACCGGTTTTCCGGTCTTTTCGTCGTATTCCACCGAAACCTGCCCCTTGCCGTCCGGGGCAAAGATCGGGTCATCGCAATTTTCGAAGGCGCGCATCATCCGGTTGACGAGGACGAACGTAAGCGGGAGCAGTTCCGGTGTTTCGTTGCAAGCGAAGCCGTACATGATTCCCTGATCGCCGGCACCGATCTCCTTGTATTTGCCCGCATCGGCGCGCGTGCCGATATTGATGTCAGGTGACTGGGGGATGATGGCGTTGAGCACCCCAAGCGAATTTCCGTTCAGTCCGACCGCCGAGTCGTTGTAACCGAGACTGAGGACGGTCTCCCGGACGCACTTGTCCAGATCGATCCAGGCTCGCGTGCTGACCTCGCCGCCGACGACGCAAAGCCCCTTGCCGAGAAAGACCTCGATGCCGCAGTGAGGCATGGTGTTGATGTCCATCCCTTTTTTGCGCTCCCGGTCGAGGATGGTGGCGATGATGTTGGCTGCGATCGCATCCGCGACGACATCCGGATGCCCGACTTTGATGCTCTCTGATGAAATCTGCATGCTTTCTCTCCTTTTGGATACGGTTGGCCAATAACGAAAAACCCGCGCCAAAGCGCGGGTTATGAATTTCTTTTCCGGCACTTTAGCACATTTGTATAGCGGAGCAATTGACCTTAAATTCCCGCTTGCGGGCTCTCATAGGCCAGGCCGAACGAAAAGTCAAGAAGATTTTTCGGGGGCTGTGTAGAACTTTCCCCCCAAACCGCATCGTGTCGTTTTCCGGAACGATCTGCGGGAAGCCGCAAAAAACGCCAGTTTTTCAGCAAGATTCAAGCGGAACCGTTACAAAATGGCTGCAATCGGTTAACTCCAACAAAAAGGTCACAGCCCCTGAAAGCTGTAACCTATTGATTTTTTTATGGTGCCGGAGGTCGGAATCGAACCGACACTTCCGCCAAGGAAGGGGGATTTTGAGACGTTGACTTAAGAGTGGCGATTCCCCATCAAATATTAATCGCTTACGTCTCGTGCAGTTAGAAAATGGAGCTTGGATCGGGTTGGGTTTTCTGGATTTGTTTTCGGATACGGCGGTTACAAATCAGTTACATCGTTTGCCGTCGGAGCCGTCTGCCCCCGCAGCTGATTCCTCTACATCACTCTGTAGCCCAAACCTCCTGTTTCTACAGAAGACTCTTCATGAAAATGCGATCCGGTTTTTGAAATCCGCTGCTGTTCACCCGAAGCTCATTCCATAGATCGGCAAAATGATCGGCAATAATAATTGCATTAAATTGAATAATCTTTTAATATACGAAGCAATTAAAGATTTTTATAGATTTCGGAATCGGCAAATATATCGGCAATTGGAGGCAAGAATATGGGTTCTCAAATTCATCGCATGACGCCACTCCTGCCCGAAGAGGCGGACGAACTTCAAGACCTCGCCCTGGAGGTGATCCAGAAATCCGCTGAGCTCGGCACCCGGCAGCATCCCGTGACGCTCAACACGCTTCGGGAGCTGCTCAGGATCATCAACAGCTACTATTCCAATCTGATCGAGGGTCATAACACCCACCCTTACGACATCGTTCGCGCCATGCAGAAAGAATATGATTCCGAACCGGCCAAACGCAATCTTCAGATGGAAAGTGTTGCCCATATCACCGTCCAGCGGGATATGGAGAAGAAGCTGCGGGAAGAACCAGAAGTCAATATGACCGGGCGGGAATTTCTCTGTGACCTCCACCGTGAGTTTTACCGACAATTGCCGGAGGAGTTTCGGGTTGTGAAGAATCCTGAAACGGGAAAGGAAAGACAGGTCGTGCCGGGAGAGCTCCGTGAAGAGTCCGTCCGGGTAGGCTATCACCAACCGCCGGAGCATGGGGCGCTAAGGGCGCTTCTAGACCGTTTTAGTGACTTTTATGCGCCGGATGCATCATGGTTCGCTGAAACTTGTTGCAACCGCTGCGGCCCACCATCGGTTGACGTGGATTCACCCATTCCTCGACGGCAACGGCCGGGTGGCGCGCCTCTTCACCGAGTCCTACCTCCATCGGATCCCTGTCCATGGCTTCGGCCTCTGGTCGGTCAGCCGGGGGCTGGCCCGGAGAAATGCTGAATACAAGTCCGCTCTTTCTCAGGCCGATGCTCCTCGCCGGAATGATCTGGACGGCAGGGGAAATCTGTCCAATGAAGGGTTGATTTCTTTTTGCCGTTTCTTTCTTGATGTCTGCCTTGACCAGGTAGAATACATGGGGGGCTTGCTGCGATTCGAAGAGTTGGTTGATCGCATTCGGCGATACATTGAACTCCGCGGTTCCGGCATGATCCCCGGCCCCCCAGGGGAGAAGGCATTGAGGAATGAATCGGCCCGAATGCTCCAGGAGGTATTGGTGAAGGGCGAAGCGGCCCGAGGAGCCGTCATGGAGGCGTCAGGATTGAAAGAACGGACGGGGAGAACGCTTCTGGGCCAGCTCATCGTCGAGGGGTTGCTCGTTTCGGATACACCGAAAGGCGACGTTCGTCTGGGGTTCCCGATTCATGCCGCGGGCTGGTTTTTCCCGGATCTTTATCCCACGTTATCTCGATGAAGTGTTTCTGAGGGAAGACAGAGGGCTGCTCTGTGGAAAATGATAGTGGATTGCTTGAAAAATACCAAGAGCTGCTTGCCGAAAACAGCGCTCTACGTGAAGAGAACGAGTTCCTGAAGGCAAGGTTGAGGATTACCGACCCGTCGCCGGATATCCTACAAAACCCGAAGTCAAATTTGTCTTTGGCGAATGCAAAATCGGATGTTCCGAAAGTGGAATATCCTCCGGGAATCGCCGTACAACTCGATCCGGCAGGAAAGATCCACTTGTTCATGTCTCTGTTCAAGGGACGGGCGGATGTGTACGCCAAGAGATGGCAGAACCGGGAGGGCAGGGCGGGATATGCGCCGGTTTGCCGGAACGAATGGAAAGCGGGTCTCTGCCGGAAACCGACGGTGAAATGCTTTGACTGCCCTCACCCGTCATACGATCCTCTGGACGAAAAGGTCATCGAGGCGCATCTCCGGGGGAGTGTTGTCGCCGGCCTCTATCCTCTGCGCCGGGACGATCTGTGCCATCTGCTGGCCATCGATTTTGACGAGCAGAACTGGCAATGGGACTGCGCCGCGCTCAGGGAAGTCTGCGATACTTTCGGAATCCCCGTGCCCTTGGAGCGTTCCCGTTCCGGAAACGGGGCGCATGCCTGGTTTTTCTTTGTGGAGCCTCTTCCCGCCGGCTTGGCGCGGAAGTTCGGTTCCGCCCTCTTGACCTGCGCCATGAGCCGAAGGCATGAGCTGACCTTCAAATCCTACGACCGCTTTTTCCCCAATCAGGACACCTTGCCGAAGGGCGGCTTCGGAAATCTGATCGCTCTTCCCCTCCAGAAGACGGCCAGGGAGCAAGGCAACAGCGTCTTCGTGGATGAAAACTTCCGCCCCTATGACGACCAATGGGGCTTCATGGCCGGCATCAGAAGATTGTCCGAAGAGGAGATCGCTGGACTGATCCCGCGGTTGAGCCCCGGAAACGAACTGGGAGTGCTCCGGACGGTCGATGAAGAATCCGAAAAACCGTGGGATACGGTTCGGATGCGATGGTCCGGAAGTGATTTTCCGCAGGAGGTGCGGCTGGTCAAAGCCAATATGCTTTACATCGAAAAGGAGGGGATTCCCCAGCGGGGGCTGAATACGCTCAAAAGGCTGGCCGCCTTCAGAAACCCGTTGTTTTACAAGGCCCAGGCTATGCGCCTGCCGACCTATGACAAGCCGAGGGTTATCTCCTGCTCTGATGAAACCTCGGAATACCTCTGCCTGCCCAGGGGGTGCGAAGCGGATGTCTTGGGCCTGCTTGCCGAGGCCGGCATCAGGACTGCATGGTCGGATCACACCTGTCCAGGGAGACGCATCCACATCACCTTCAAGGGGAACCTGAGAGAAGAGCAGAACCCTGCGGCAGAAGAAATGCTGAAACACGACATCGGCGTTCTTTCAGCCACCACGGCCTTCGGCAAAACGGTCATCGCTGCGAAGCTGATCGCCGAACGAAAAGTCAGTACGCTGATCTTGACACACCGCAGGCAGTTGCTCTCTCAGTGGACGGCGAAACTATCCGAGTTCCTGGAGATCGATGAAGCCTTGCCCTTTTTGGAGAAGAAGAGGGGGCGCAAAAGGAAGCAAAGCCTGATCGGCCAGATCGGGGCGGGCAAGTCCCGCCCGAGCGGCGTCATTGACGTGGCGATCATGCAGTCTTTGAACAGCAGCGATGAGGTCAAGGAGTTGATCAAAAATTACGGCATGGTGATCGTCGATGAATGTCATCATGTACCGGCATTCAGCTTCGAGCAGATCCTCAAGGGCGTTCACGCAAAATACGTCTATGGCTTAACAGCCACCCCAACGCGTCAGGACGGCCATCATCCGATCATCTTCATGCATTGCGGGCCGATCCGGTACCGGGTGGATGCCAGGAAGCAGGCGGAGAAGAGACCCTTCGACCATTATGTCATTCCCCGACTGACGAGTTTCCGGGCGCCGCTGGAAGAAGAAGGGAAGGAACCGTCGATCCAGCGACTCTATGCGGCTATCGCTTTGAATGAGCCGAGAAATAATCGGATTGTCGAGGATGTGGTCCGTTGCTTTCAAAGCGGCGGCAATGCTCTGGTGCTCACCGAAAGAACCGCTCATGTGGCCTTGCTGGTTTCGAAGCTGCGAGAGCAGATTCCCGAAGTCATTGCCCTGACCGGCGGCAAGGGGGCCAAAGAAACACGGGAAGCGCTGGCAAAGGTTTCTGCGGCTCCGGCTGACAGGCCCCTGACGCTGATCGCCACCGGAAGATATATCGGCGAGGGATTCGACGAGCCCCGCCTGGATACGCTTTTTCTGGCCATGCCCATTTCCTGGAAAGGAACGTTACAACAATACGCGGGCCGGCTTCACCGACTCTATGAGGGCAAGCGGGAAGTCCGGGTCTATGACTATATTGACGTCCACGTCCCCATGCTGGAGAAGATGTACCATAAACGGCTGGCGGGATACGCCGCGATCGGATACAAGGCGAGAGCGGAAATGGTTTCCGGTGGCCCCATAGACATTATTTTCGACAACATCACCTTCCTGCCGGTTTACCAAAATGATCTCTTGACGGTGGCTCGGGAGATCCTGATCGTCAGCCCTTTTGTCACACGAAGACGTGTTTCGCAGATGCTCCCCTCCCTGGTCGCCGCACGGGGGCGAGATGTCAAGGTAGTTGTCGTTACAAGACCGGCATCCGATTTTCGGGAGAAAGACCGGTCATCTATGGAGGAAACACTGTCTCTATTCCACGCCGCCGGTGTCAATGTGGTGTTCAAATCGAACATTCATCAGAAATTTGCGATCTTTGATCAGAAAATCGTTTGGTATGGGAGCATCAACCTCTTGAGCTTCGGCCGTTCGGAAGAGAGCATCATGCGGCTCGAGAATCCGGGTATCGCCGTCGAACTACTCGGCAGCATCCAGAAGTGAGCATGTTGCATGGCCGGTTTGAAAACGTTCGTGTAAGGATAGTGTCGGTCATTTGAAGCTCCCCGCCTGCAAGGTGGGGCTTGCGGTCGGCGCTCTCGGTCAACGCTGAGTTTAAAAATATTGTGAAATGGAGAGCTGAAGTATACAAAAACAAATATTTTCAAACTTACCGCTTGGCAGTAGTTTGAAAATATGGCTTTTAAACAACCATGGGTACTCAAAACAAAACAAAAATAAACCGCCTCGTGGGGCAGTGGACGGCTGGAACTCCCAGCACAACGTCTTCTCTGGTTTATTCTGGATTCAGCCGGAACCTGGTGACCAAGTATAAGAAAAGCGGCTGGCTGGAACCCTTCGGCCGGGGGGCCTATATACGCTCCGGGGACAAGGTGGATTGGCCTGGCGCCCTGTACACCCTGCAGACGCAGCTCGGCCTGCCGGTGCATGCCGGCGGGAAGACGGCGCTCGAACTGAAAGGCTATGCCCACTATCTGGCGGCGCGGCAACCGCGGGTTTTTCTCTACGGTCCGCGCGGCCTTGTCCTGCCTGCCTGGTTTACCGGCCAGCGGTTCGGTGTTGAGTTTGTGGTCACCCGGACGAACCTCTTTCCCGCTGCCTTCCCCGAGGCCTTTACCGAATTCCCGGAGAAGGACTTTCGGGTCCGGATATCGGCCCCGGAGCTGGCCATACTGGAGATGCTCCACCTGGTGCCCAAGGCGGTGGGCTTCGATGAGGCTCGGCACGTGATGGGGAACCTCTCGACGCTGCGGCCGGAGGTCGTTCAACCATTGCTGAGGGCCTGCGGTTCGGTGAAGGTGAAGAGGCTCTTCCTCTACCTGGCCGAGAGTCATGACCATGCCTGGTTTGCAAAGCTGGATCAGGGAAGGGTCCACTTGGGAAAGGGCAAACGGATGATCGTCCCCAGGGGCCGCTACGATGCGAAATATCAGATCACCGTTCCTGTGGATCGCGATGAGGTGACCCCATGATGGACAGCCTCAATTTCCGCCAGGCGGAACTGCTCCTGCGGGTCCTGTCCCTGGTCGATCGGGAGGTCGTCTTCGCCCTGAAGGGCGGGACGGCTATCAACTTTTTCGTCAGGGATTTTCCGCGCCTCTCCGTCGATATCGACTTGGTCTATCCCCCGATCGCCGAGCGGGAGGTCTCCCTCCGCGAACTCAGCGCCGCCCTGGTCGGATCGCCCATGAGGTGGAAACCTGGATCCCCGGGGCGAAGATCACCCCCAAGCGGCTCAAAGGGGCCGACCTTTGGAGCGGCTGTTCGGTTCGCCGCGGTGAGGCGACCATCAAGATCGAGCCGAACCTGGTCATGCGCGGCTCGCTCTTCCCCCGGAACGCCGGACCCTCACCCCCAAGGCCCGGAGCGCCTTTGAACTCTCCGTGGAATGTCGCATCCTCGCGGAGCCGGAACTCTACGCGGGAAAGCTCTGCGCTGCCCTGGATCGCCAGCACCAGCGGGACCTCTTCGACGTGCTGCTGCTTTTCCGTCACGGGGCCTTCGAAAACGTCCTGCGCAAGGCCTTTATCGTTTACCTGATCTGCAATGACCGGCCCCTGGTGGAGCTTCTCAACCCGGGATTGATCGATATCCGGCCGGTCTTCAGGACCGAATTCCGCGACATGGCTTCAGTGGCGGTGTCCTGTGAGGAACTGGAAGACACAAGAAACATGCTGATTACAAAGGTCGCCCAGGACCTGACCCTACCGGAGCGGCAATTCCTCCTCTCCCTCAAAGAAGGAAAGCCGCAATGGGACCTGCTCGGTTTGGAGGGGGTTCAGAATCTGCCGGCTGTGCAGTGGAAGCTCCTGAATATCGGCCGCATGGCCCCGGAAAAACATCGCCAAGCCGTCCGCAAACTGAGGGACTACCTGGGCGTCTAACCGTCACCGTCAAGGGATGTCTTCACATTGCCATCCATGCATCCCCTTGCCGAAATGGGCTGTGAGGCCATCTGTAATGTTTCACTCGACTAAATAAGGAACGAACTGTGTTGCTTTACCTGAGTAATCCCTTTGCCTCAAATTACTTCAGGATTACTTCACGCCCTTCCGGAAGCAAAAAAAAGAAGGGCCGGCCGAATGGCCAAGCCCCTGATTTTTTATGGTGCCGGAGGTCGGAA
>DIKL01000048.1:3926-8900 GCA_002424545.1 Syntrophaceae bacterium UBA5619 | reverse complement strand
GCTTTTCCGGACGGTCGCAGAACAACGGAATGGTGTTCGCCAAGTTGAAGGATTGGGGCCTTCGCGACCGGAAAGAGCTGAAAGCGCAGAGCGTTGCGGCAAGGGCCACGATGGCCCTGGCGGGCATCCGCAATGCCCTGGTTTTTGCCTTTACGCCACCGGCGGTCTCCGAACTGGGCATGTCCAATGGATTCGACATTCAGTTGCTGGACCGAGGCGGCCTCGGTCACCAGGCCCTCATGGACGCCCAGAACCAGCTCCTGGGAATCGTGGCCAAGGACCCGAGAGTCACCAAGGTCCGACCCAACAGCATGGCGGACGTGCCTCAATACCGAATCGACGTGGATTGGGAAAAGGCGGGCGCGCTGGGGGTTCCCATCACCTCCATCCACACCACCCTCTCGGCGGCCTTCGGCAGCGCCTACGCCAACGACTTCATCCAGGGCGGCCGTGTGAAAAGGGTCTTCATCCAGGCGGACGCCCCCTACCGCATGCTGCCCAAGGACCTGGAAAAGCTCTATGTCCGGAATATGCAGGGGAACATGGTTCCCTTTTCGTCCTTTGCCAAGGGCCGCTGGACGTCCGGGCCTCCCAAGTTAGCCCGCTTCAATGGGTTTCCCTCCATCAATATCTGGGGAGAGCCGGCGCCGGGAAGAAGTTCGGGCGAGGCCATGCAGGCGATGGAAGAAGCCGTGGCTCAGTTACCCAAGGGATTTGGCTACGACTGGACCGGGCTTTCCTATCAGGAGCGGATGTCCAGTTCCCAGGCGCCCATGCTGTATGCCTTTTCGATCTTCGTCATCTTCCTTTGCCTCGCCGCGCTCTATGAGAGTTGGACCATTCCCATTGCAATCCTGTTGGTTCTTCCTCTCGGGGTCATCGGCGGCGTCATCGCTTCAAGTTTGCGGGGGATGGCCAATGACGTCTATTTTCAGATCGCCCTCTTGACTACGCTGGGACTGACCACGAAAAACGCCATCCTGATTGTCCAGTTCGCCAAAGCCGGTCTGGAAAGCGGGATGGGACTGATCGACGCCACCCTGCAGGGGGTGAAACTGCGTTTTCGTCCGATCATCATGACCTCTCTGGCCTTCGGTTTCGGGATCTTGCCTCTGGTCATTACAACGGGCGCGGGCGCAGGCGCCCAAAATGCCATCGGTACCGGCGTCTTGGGGGGAATGATCACCGCCACCGTTCTGGTGCTGATTTTCGCGCCCCTCTTCTTTGTGTTGATTGAAAAACTTTTCGGCAGACGCAAAATGAGAGAAGCCGTCGAATCGGCCGACGGACGGCCAGCGGAGGGTCGATGATATGAAACCTTTTAAAAATAGGATCCTTATTCCCGGAGTGCGCAAATATCTCGATAGGAACAAAAGACGATTGGTTCTGATGGGGTTGATCATCGGCCTGCTTGCAGGCTGCACGCTGGCCCCCGAATACTCGCGTCCGACTGCGCCCGTTCCCGCCTCCTGGCCTACCGGCGCGGCCTACGGGGAGGAAAAAGCGGGCGCAGCGGAAAAACTGCCTTGGCGAACCCTGTTTTTCGACAGCCGGATGCGGCAGGTGATCGAAGCGGCGTTGAACCACAACCGGGATCTGCGTCTGGCGATCCTGAACGTGGATAAAGCGCGGGCGTATTATGGCATACAACGATCCGAGTTGTGGCCGTCGGTCAATGCGGTTGGAATCGGCAGCGCGGCACGTGTTCCGGCGGACCTTTCATCGACGGGACAGGCGTACACCAGCGAGCGGTATGACGTAAACCTCGGCGTCAGCGCCTGGGAGATCGATTTTTTCGGACGGATCCGCAGCCTGAAGGACAAAGCGCTGGAGGAGTACCTTGCCACGGAGCAGGCGCAGCGCGGCGCCCAGATTCTGATTGTTTCCTCCACGGCCCAGGCCTATCTCATGCTGGCGGCGGACCGCGAGGCCCTCAAGACGGCGACCGCGACACTGGAGGCACAGGAGGCGACCTATCGGCTGATCCGCAAGCAAGTCGATCTTGGGATCACCTCCGAACTGGATCTGAAACAGGCGGAGAGTCAAGTCGAGGCCGCCCGCGTGGATGTCGCCGGGCGGACCCGGGCAGTGGCCCAAGACGAGAACGCACTGACCCTGCTGTGCGGATCGCCGCTGACGGCGGCCTTGCCGGCGGATCTGAACGATGTCGCTCCGCCCGGAGAGGTGTCGGCCGGCCTCTCGTCGGAAATTTTGCTGCAGCGGCCCGATGTCCTGGCGGCCGAGCACCAGCTCAAGGCGGCCAACGCCAACATCGGCGCTGCCCGCGCCGCCTTCTTTCCGCGGATCTCACTGACGGCCGCAGTCGGCACCGCCAGCGCCGATCTCTCCGGTCTCTTCAAGGACGGCTCGGGGATCTGGAGCTTCGCGCCGAAAATTGCGCTCCCCATATTCGATGCGCGCACATGGTCCGCCTACGATTACACAAAGGCGGAAAGAGAGATCGCCGTGGCGCAATACGAAAAGGCAATCCATGTCGCCTTCAAGGAAGTGGCCGATACGCTGGCCTTGCGGGGCACGGTGGAGCGACAGATTGCGGCGCAGCAGTCCCTGGTCGACGCCGTTGCGGAGACCTACCGACTTTCCCGGGTCCGCTATGAACGCGGCCTCGACAGTTACCTGGCCGTCCTGGTCGCACAGCGTTCCCTCTATGTCGCTCAGCAAGGGCTCACCAGCCTGCTCCTCGCTCGGCTGGCCAATCGGGTGACCCTCTACAGGGTCCTCGGCGGAGAGTCGTGACGGATCCAAAGTCCCCCGGAAGAAGAATGGGATGGGAACCGAAATGGAGGCAACGAGACAGCAAGCAAACGACGCCGGATCGTTCAAACGGTTTTCCTCGGCCGTGAAAACCCTGTCCTGGTATGCGCTGCGGTACAACCTGCTGAGCATCGCCTATGCCATCACCCGCCTGTACTTCCTCACCATCCGAATCGAATCCGTCAACGAAGAGGAGTTGGTGCGGTATCTGAAAAGTGGGAACAAGGCGATTGCCGCCATCTGGCATCAGCGGATCATCGCCTCGGTCGGTTATGCGGATCGTTTCGCCCAATTCGAACCGTCCGTCATGATCAGCGCCAGCCGCGACGGCGACCTGATTGCCGATGTCTACCGACGGATGAAGTTTCGGCCCGTGCGGGGTTCCTCCACGCTGCACGGGAAGAAGGCCCTGATCGCGATGATCGAGGATCTGAGGGACCACGCCTTCGCCGTGCACGTCCTGGACGGTCCGAAGGGCCCCCAAGGCGTGGTGAAACCGGGACTGATCGCGCTGGCGAGAAAGTCCGGCGTTCCCATCGTCCCCGTGTACATCTCCATGAGCCGGGCGTGGGTCCTCAAGAGCTGGGACCGCTGCCTGGTTCCCAAACCCTTCAGCAAGATCATGGTCCGGTGGGACGATCCCCGGGCCGTTGCCCCGGAGATGGATGAGCGAACATTCGAGGAAGTTCGAGGCGAGATCGAAGCGCACATGCTGGAAAACCAGCGCGCGGACGACCGCCGCTTCGGATGGGCGGGCCTCATCTGAGGCTCGGCGGGCAGCGGCCCCTGTGCGCCGATTCTCTCACCCCCGGTCATGACGACGACGCCATGCGCGGGAGACCGAGGCGGCGGAAGGCGGGCACGTTCCAGGGCCCTGACCGTCATCCCGAGGGATGCTCGTTCGACAGGTTTGACCGATCCATTCGATGCCGGTTTGGCGCGGGGACGTCGTTTGTGGTATAGGTAAAAAGCCGGGCAGATCTCCAGCCTTCAGAGATGCGTCCCCATGCCGTCAATGTCGCCGGCAGGCGTGGGAAGGATGAGAGCCATGACCATGTTCAGAATATACGCCATCGGGCTTGGATGGGCGCTGATGTCGCTGCTGTGCCTTGCATCGGGAGCCCCGGCGGCTGAAAAAACGGCGCTTGATGCGTTGGCGCAGTCGTCCCCGCAGGACGAGATCTCCTATGACGATCCCTTGGGCCGAAGCACCCCGCAGGGGACGGTCCGGGGCTTCCTCAAGGCGATGCAGCGCAAGGACTATGAGCGGGCCGTCGACTATCTCGACACACGGCAGACCGGAAAGCGCGCCCATCAGCTTGCCCTCAGCCTGTCCCGCGTCCTCGACCAGGCAATGTTGCCGACCGCCGTCGCTCTGAGTGCAAACCCCGAAGGAAACCTTCAGGACAGCCTTCCCGTCCATCGTGAGATCATCGGTCGCGTCAAGACAAAAGGAGGGGAATACAAGCTCCTGCTCGACCGCATCCAGAAGGAAAACAACCCGCCGGTCTGGCTCTTCTCCGCGGAAACCCTCAAGCTCGTTCCCAAGATGTTTGAGGAGGTTGACATCCCCGGAATCGAAAAACAGTTGCCGGCGGTCCTCGTGGAAACCAGGGTGGCCGGCCATCCGATATACCGCTGGTTCGTGACCATCCTGATGCTTCCCGTGGCGTTCCTGGGGGGATGGCTGCTCACGGCGCTGCTGACCGTCCTCATCCGCGGCAAGCTTCGCCGCCGCTTTGACGATCCGTTCATGCTGAAGCTGGAACGGGGGAAAAATTCTCTCCGGCTCCTCTTTGCGGCCGTCATCGTATTCTTCCTGAGCCGGGGCATCCTTTCGCTGATCGCCCAACTGTTTTGGAATTTCGTGGCCGCAACGATGGCTGTCGTCGGCCTGACGTGGTTGGCCATCCATGTGATCGATGCCGTTGCGGAGATCATCGAGAGACGCAGGCACGAGGCGGCCAATGCGGTCATCCGTCTTTCGGCAACGCTGCTCAAGATATTGGCCGTGGTCATGGGACTCATGATCGTGTTTCATTACTTTGCGGGCGTCAATCTCACGGCCGTGGTGGCCGGTCTCGGGCTCGGCGGCATTGCCGTGGCCTTTGCCGCCCAAAAGACCATCGAAAACTTTTTTGGCGGCGTTTTTCTCGTCTGGGACAAACCCATCCGGCTGGGTGATTTCTGCAAGGCCGG
>DIKL01000048.1:0-3852 GCA_002424545.1 Syntrophaceae bacterium UBA5619 | reverse complement strand
GGAATCGAGAACTTCACGATGCGGGACCGATTCCTGTTCCAGCACACCCTGAACCTGCGCTATGAGACAACGGCGGACCAACTCCGCTGCCTGCTGATTCGGCTTCGCGAACTTCTCTATCGGCATCCCCGGGTGGATTCCGCAACGGTGCGCGTCCGCTTTGTCGGGTTCGGTTCCTCGTCCCTCGATGTGGAGATTTTCGCCTACATTACGGAAACGGCGTATGACCCCTTCCTGGCCGTCCAGGAGGATCTGCTGCTGCGGATCATGGATCTCGTCGGGGAGTGCGGCAGCGGATTTGCGTTCCCCTCGCAAACCCTGTATGTGTCGCAGGATGGCGCACTGAACGAAAACAGGGGCCGCGAGGCCTCGGAGGCCGTCCGCCGCTGGCGGGAGCAGGGCGAGCTGCCTTTCCCTTCCCATACACCCGACCAGATTTCCCGGATCGACGGCACGCTGGACTACCCGCCGAAGGGTTCCGTGCGGGATGGGGAGAAGGGCAGCGACCGATCCCGCCATTGAAGACGGACTGGGCCTGAGGAAGAACGCATGGAAAAACATCAAAAGGTTCTCTTTGTCGATCCGGCGACCGGCTTTTCCCGGATGAAACGCTACCGGATCGGCGATTATTTCGGTCCCGTCGACCTCGGCCTCCACATCTCCGGCAGGACAAGGAGCCTCAACATCGGCGTGGGGCTGTTTGCCGGATCGATCTTTCCGGGCTCGAACCGGCTGTTCGTGACCGGCTTTTCTCCGTGCTGGCGCGGATTCTTCGTCTCCTCGATGGGAGGCGCGGGGCTTGTCTTCGACAATCTCGGAATCAACATGGTGAGCCTGGTCGGCAGGGCTTCCGTTCCCTCCGTGCTCTACCTGAACAGAAGCCACGGGGAGGAGATTCAGATCGAGGTCGATCCGATCGACGCAAACGCGGTCTGGAAGACGGGCCGCGGCGGCGTCTATGGCCTCCTCGATTACGTTCAGCAGAGATATGCCTCGCGTTATGAAAACGATCCGCGCATCCTGGCCGTCGGGCCGGCGGCGCGGTCCACGGATTTTGGCGCCATCGTTTCGGTCCCGATTTCCCGGGGAAAGATGAGCTTCGTGGACACATGGGCGGGTCGCGGAGGGCTCGGTTCCAAGATGCTCCAGGAGCACGGGATCGCCGCGGTCATTTACGGCGGGACTCACATCGACGAGGATTTCCGCGACCGTAAAGTGGCCGATGCGTGGTTCGTCGAGAAATACCGTCAGAAGCTCGCCATGAAGGATTTTGAGGGCACGACCAAATACCGTTTCGACCCGAATTTCGATACCGGGGGAACCTTCGGCGTCAATTACGCGACGATGGGCGGACGCGTCATGGCGTTCAACTACCGGACCATCCGCTGGTCCGAGGAGGAACGGGTCAGGCTCCACGAACGGTTCATCTTGGGTCACTACCTGAAGCAGTTCAACGAGGAAACGATCAGGACCAAACAGCAGGCCACCTGCGGCGAACCCTGCGCGGCCGTCTGCAAGAAGATGAACGGGGAATTCAAGAAGGATTACGAACCTTATCAGACCCTGGGACCGCTCTGCGGCATCTTCGATCAGCGCGCGGCCGAGAGGCTCAACCACCACGGCGACGCGTCCGGGTTCGACGCGGTCAGCCTCGGGGGCGTCCTCGCCTGGCTGATGGACTGCCTGGATCGCGGATTCCTTTCCTGGGAGGAGCTCGGGGTGACGAAGCTGCCCAGATGGGATCACAACCGGTTCGACATCGTCGCTGATTCCCTGCACAACGCCGAATTGGGCATCGAGCTCGTGGACGCGATCCTGGAACGGCGGGGGATCCTCGATTTTTCCGAGGGGATCCGGAAATGGGGGAGGATCGTCCGGAACAGCAAAGGGACCGGCGTGCTGGATTATTGCGTCTACACGGCCTTCGGGCGCAAGGGGTGGATGGTGCCGAACCAGTACTGGACCCCGGGGGCGCTCGCGCCGATGGCGATCATGGGCAAATATTACATGCATTACGGGACCGATTTTTTCCCACCCCGCGAATTGGGAAGGCGTTGCGCGGAACGCCTCCGCAAGGAACTCATCATGGACAACGCGGGCATCTGTCGCTTCCATCGCGCCTGGGCCGAGGAGATGATGCCCGATGTCTTCGATTCGCTGTACAGGTTGAAGGATCGATTCCTCCAGGCCAATGCCATCTGCGCCAGTCGCATCAACAGCCGGAATTCCGGCGTTTTCTGGGAGAGTGAACTCGATGTCGATTACGTCTCGACCTTCCTGAAACGCAGGCATGATGTCGATCGCGATACCCACCCGGAGCTCGGCCATTGGATCGAGCGCTTCGAAAAGGACCGGAAAGAGGCGTCCCTGGATTACTGGTTTGAGATCCGCAAGGGCATCGACGAATCGCTGCGGGATTTCAGTTGATATTTGCGACGCTTTTTTCCGCAAATCCCTCGTCCGCAGGATCAAGCCTCCGCACCTCCTCCTTGAGCTGAAAGCGAAAGAGATTCTTGAAAGTGGCGGGGATCTGTGATAGCGTTCCTCCCCATTTTAAAGACATTCCATAATGAGGAGCGCTGTTCATGGATTACAAGGAAACATTGAATCTGCCGAAGACCGATTTCCCGATGAAGGCCAACCTGGCAAAACGGGAGCCGGAAATGCTGGCCCGTTGGGATCAGATGCGCATCTACGACCGGATCCGCGAGGATGCCAAGGGGCGGACCCCCTACATCCTCCATGACGGTCCCCCCTATGCCAACGGGAATATCCATCTCGGGCACGCGCTCAACAAGATCATCAAGGACATCCTCATCAAGGCAAAGAACATGGTCGGCCACGACAGCGTTTATGTTCCCGGGTGGGACTGTCATGGGCTTCCCATTGAACACCAGGTGGACCGGGAACTGGGCGACCGAAAGACCGGGATGTCGCAGGCGCAGAAGCGCCGCGTCTGCCGGACCTACGCGGAGAAATATGTCGGGATTCAGCGGGAGCAGTTCCAGCGGCTCGGCGTTTTCGGCGAGTGGGAGAATCCCTATCTCACAATGAGTTACGACTACGAGGCGACGACCGTCGAGGAGTTCGGGAAGCTTTACTTGAAGGGGAGCGTCTACAAGGGGAAGAAACCCGTCTACTGGTGCGCCTCCTGCAAGACGGCCCTGGCGGAGGCGGAGGTCGAATACCAGGACCACACGACGCCGTCGATCTACGTCAAGTTCGCCCTCATCTCCGACATTGCCGAACGGCTCCCGAAACTCGCCGGCGAAAAGGTCTCCGTGGTCATCTGGACGACGACCCCCTGGACGATCCCGGCGAACCTGGCGATCGCGCTTCACAGCGATTTTCTCTACGTGGCCGTGAAGATCAGAGGCGAGGTGCTGATTCTGGCGAAGGACCTCCTCGATTACTGCCTGGACGCGTTCGGCCTCTGCAAAGAGCCCTATGAGATTCTCGACGAGTTTCCCGGGTCGGTTCTCGAGGGGCTCGAGTGCCGTCATCCGCTGGTCGGGCGGAAGAGCCTGCTGATCCTGGCCCCGTTCGTCACCCTGGATGCCGGGACCGGCTGCGTGCACATCGCCCCGGGTCACGGCCAGGAGGATTACGAGATCGGCATGAAGTACGGCCTGGACAACTATGCGCCGGTGGACGACAATGGGCGGTTCACCAAGGACGTGAAGGACTTCGCCGGACAGTTCGTCTTCGACGCCAACGGGGCGGTCAACGCGAAGCTCGCCGAAGCAAGCGCCCTCCTGGGGCAGATCGACATCCAGCACTCCTACCCCCACTGCTGGCGCTGCAAGCAGCCGATCATCTTCCGCTCGACCGAGCAGTGGTTCATCTCGATGG
>DIKL01000023.1:1801-2568 GCA_002424545.1 Syntrophaceae bacterium UBA5619 | reverse complement strand
CCGTGATGAAGATGATGGGGATGAAAATCTTCTTCTGATTCAGAAACTCCACCAGCTTGAACCCATCAAGGTTGGGCATATTGATATCGCTAAGGATGAGATCGAACTTGATCTTGCCGAGCGCCATGAGGGCATCGACGCCGTCCTCGGCGACGACGACCTCGTAACCCCTCTCCTCCAGGATCATTTTCGTAAGTCTCTGGGTCACGATTTCATCCTCTACCACCAGGATCGTCGCCATGGGCCCCGAGGCCCTGATCGGATCCGTTTCCTCGGCCACGGTCGGCTCCCCGGCAGAAGATGCTTCCTGATGCTGCTCGAGGGGCGCATCCGGCATGGAGGTGTTCTCAATAACCCGATACCCGGCATCGGCAGGGGGCGAAGACGCAGGGGCGGCAGCCGGCGACGGATTTTGAATGTTTGTGATGCCGACTGGCTCCGGCGTGCTCTCCGTGCTCTTCTTGTTTTGCCCAGGCGACGCAGCGCCCGCAAGCGACTGCAGCCGCTCAATGATCAACTTGCCGGATGCAGTATCCGGCTCGTCGTCATAGATGCTTTTCTTGATGCCTTTTGACACTTTTCCAAGGAAGCCGTCCTGTGTCTTGCTCATCTCGGGCCTCCATTCGTCTCCGGGTTCTGCATTTTTCCCACAAACCACTCATCGATAATTTTTTTGTCGAATCTCCAGTGCTTCCCGATCTTTGCGCAGGGGATCTCCCGCTCCGAACACATCTTGTAGAGTGTGGACTTCGGTATTTTCAGGTAGT
>DIKL01000023.1:0-1678 GCA_002424545.1 Syntrophaceae bacterium UBA5619 | reverse complement strand
TTCCGGGCAGGCCCTTGAGGGAAATTTCGTCGATGCGCTTGGAGATATTCCCGATGAGATCCCTCCCGATCCTGCCCCGGAAAATGGATATTGACAATTAATGTAATGCTGTTTTATATATGCCGTACAAATATAAAGCGATATTTATCATTGAGCTATGGCCTCCAAGCAATTTTTTGATCGATGGGTCTCCGAGTCTCTCGCGGAAAAGCTTCAGCGTCCCTACGTTCACTTGATGTTCGGGGCACGGCAGACTGGAAAATCGACGCTGCTGCACAACCTGCTTCCGCCGGACACGCTTCGAATCGACCTGTCCAATCCGGCGGATCGGTCTCGGCTTTTGGCTCGTCCGGCCGAATTTGCCGAGATGTGCCTCGCCGTGCCGGCGGAGCGGAAAGATCAATACGTCTTCGTCGATGAGGCCCAGGCTGTTCCCGCCATTTTCGATTCCGTACAGCATCTTTATGATGGCGACAAGGCCCGGTGGCGTTTCGTATTATGCGGCAGTTCCGCGCGCCGGCTTCGCCGCACGGGCGCCAATATGCTTCCGGGTCGCAGCTTCATGCATCGGCTCTTCCCTCTAATCCTTCCGGAGCAACCGGTCCCGTTGCCGAGGATTTCCCACGCCGTCTCACCGCTGCCGATGTCCTGGCCGAACCAAGAAAAAACGAGGCAGATCTTTCCCGCATGGGATCTGGAGGAGAGGCTTTCCTATGGCGCTCTTCCGGGAATTGTGACCAGCCCGGAGAACGATCGGGGGGAGTTATTGAAGGCCTACTCGGTGATCTATCTCGAAGAGGAAATCAGGCGCGAAGCGCTCGTCAAGGACTGGGGGGCCTTTGTGCGCTTCCTTCAGCTTGCGGCCATGGAATCCGGCGGGATTCTCAATTTCGCGAATATCGCCCCGGAAGCGGGGGTTTCCCAGCCGACGATCAAAGCCTACTACCAGCTTCTCGAGGACATGTTCATCGGCTTCCGAATTCCTGCGTACTCGCGAAGTTCGCGCAAAAACCTGCTCTCAACGCCCAAGTTTTTCTTCTTCGACCTGGGCGTGCGCCACGCCGCAGCCGGCCTGATGCCGTCCCGGGAGCTGGCGAAGGCAAACCCGGGGCCTCTGTTCGAACAATGGGTGGGCATCGAGCTGTGGAAGCGGATCCAATATCTCGGCGACGGGCAACTCTTCTATTTTCGAACGCGTCACGGAGCTGAAGTGGATTTCATCGTCGAGAGGCAAAAGGAATTGACGCCGATAGAAGTGAAATGGACCACACATCCCGACTTGCAAGACGCCCGGCATCTGCTGGCGTTTCTCGCGGAGCACCCCGGGCGAGCCGAACGGGGCTATATCGTCTGCCGCTGCCCGCGGCCTCTGCAGCTCCACGAAAAAGTGACCGCACTTCCCTGGCACTGCCTGTGACCGGGCAAGGGAAGACACCGCCCCCTTTTTGCCGCCTTTGTCCGCTTCGCGGGGCGGCCCGGCAAGGAAAGAACCAGACATGGTTGCGCACCCTCACGGGATGCGCCCCCGGTGTCAAAGGGGGAAGTACTGCTCCCTCCTTCGGATGCGGCAAGGGATCATCCACCCTCACCTCATTCCTCTCCTGAAAGAGGAATGGGGATTATTCACCCTCACCTCAATCCTCTACCCTCGAGGGAGAGGAAGACTGCGGTAAAGGGC
>DIKL01000120.1:445-35607 GCA_002424545.1 Syntrophaceae bacterium UBA5619 | reverse complement strand
CCGCAGAAGGATTGGGAAGTCAACGAGCCGGCCCGGCAGGCCAAAGTGCTCAAAACCCTGGAGCGCATCCAGAAAGCCTTCAACAAAGAACAGACAGGCGACAAGAAGGTATCGCTGGCCGACCTGATCGTTCTGGGGGGTTGCGCCGGTGTCGAGCAGGCGGCGAAAAACGCCGGTTATAAAATAGCGGTTCCCTTCGCGCCGGGACGCATGGACGCCTCGCAAAAGCAAACCGACGCGGCGTCATTCACCGTTCTCGAGCCGAAGGCCGACGGATTCCGCAACTACCAGAAGGCCAAATACAGCGTATCGGCAGAGGAACTGCTGGTTGACCGGGCGCAATTGCTGACGCTGACCGCTCCCGAGATGACGGTTCTCCTCGGCGGTCTGCGCGTCTTGAATGCCAACTTCGGACAGTCCCCGCACGGCGTTTTTACCAAGCGACCGGGGGCGCTCACCAACGACTTCTTCGTGAACCTGCTGGACATGGGCACGACGTGGAAGGCGGCGTCGAAGGGCGGGGAGGTATATGAAGGGCGTGATCGCAAGACGGGCAAACTCAAGTGGACGGGCACCCGCGTGGACCTCATCTTCGGTTCGAATTCCCAGCTCCGGGCCTTGGCGGAAGTGTACGCCTGCAAGGACTCTCGGGAGAAGTTCCTGCACGACTTTGTCGCGGTGTGGAACAAAGTCATGAACCTTGACCGTTTCGATCTCGCGTGATCGTCTCAGAAACGTCTTCGAGGGTTTCCGGCAGGGCATCGAATAAAAGTCAACCAACAACCGGTTCAGCGGACGGCATATCGGCCGCCGCTGAACCGGGACGTTTTCTTATCTGCCGTCTCGTCAACCCACCCTCAATTTCCTTTTGAAAAAAGCCGAATCAGGAAACGCGCCCCAAAACCCTGTCGGCCGCGAAATCGACATCGTCTGAAGCGCGATGTCTTCAGTTCCGTATATCGAATGCCGGATCATAGCATGGCTAGGGCTCGCCGGTCTCCCTCATGCCGCCCGAGGAGCGCCTGCCATCTTTCGCTAAAACGTCGTCTATAGAGGCCAGCAGTTGTTCCAGCTCTTCCCGATCCAGGTCCAGGGCCACTATGCCGCCTCCGGGATGGGAAAATATCAGGGTTGCACCGGCTTCCGACTTTTCAATCCGCCACCGCGTTTCCGCAGGAAGTTTTGCCTTTTCCGACAGCCAGTCGGCGGCCTGGAATTCCGCGATTTGAATCAGGACGCCGAAGGCATGGCGCGGATGGATGAAAATCTCCTTCCAAACGCCGCCGGGATACTCATTGTAGCCGAAAAAGGGAATGCCCTGCTCTTCAAGGTGGGCCATGGCCTTGCGGAGGTCCGGCGTCTGCAGGGTGATATGGTGGACGCCCCCTTCCTTGTCTTTCAGAAAACCATCCAAAAAACTTCCGTTACCCGTGGGTGAGATAATCTCCAGACGGGACAGATCGCCCAGGGAGAAGATCTGCCAGAAAAACTTGGTTTTGGGATCGTCCATGCCGGCCCCGGCAACGGCCCCCAGGATGTCACGAAAAAAATGTTCGGCCTTTGCCTGGTCTTTAACCGCGATGGATACGTGGTCGATTCTGGATATCAAATGAACCTCTCGTCGGAAGCCGTTGACAAAAAAAACATTCAATCAGTATGAAAGAGGGGCCTTTGGAACCCTCTTCCGGTCATGGATGGTACGTTCATGCCTCACTCCTGATACTTGAATGGGTCAGAAGTTTAAGACCCTCATCTTCAGAAAGCAAGCGCATTTTTCCTGAGAGGTCGATCTCTGGCAATGCCGTACTCTGACGGATGTCCAAATCCGGCTTCCCTTCTTCATCGAAGATGTCTATAATCACAGAAGCCTTTGCTGGATTTGCGGTGTCCGGAAGCGGAATCCGGTTCATGATGGAGGGATAAAATGGAAAATGAACTCATCAGACAATACAGATCATTTTTAAAGGACAGTATCCGCAAGGGAATCGATTTTTCCCAAACGGATCAGCATAGGGGAATTGCACCTCCTCCGATTGAAAAGCCTTACCCAAAAGACGCCAAACGAATCGCCCTTCTCCAATATGGCCAATTCAGGGACCTTGGAAAATTTGATCTTCGGTCCGCAATCATGAACCGTGAAAGCCGCAGGTCCTATCGTGCGGAACCGATGACCCTTGAAGAACTGTCTTTCCTTCTATGGGCTACCCAGGGCATCAGGCAAAAACTTGATTCCGGTCATGCGTTGAGGACGGTTCCTTCCGCCGGCTGCCGTCATGCGCTTGAAACCTATCTCTGCGTCTTGAATATCTTGGGACTGGATCAGGGAATGTACCGTTACCTTCCCGTCGAACATCAACTCCTGTTTGAATTTGCGGAGGAGGGCTTGAAAAGAAAGATTGTTCGAGGGGTCCTGGGTCAGCCCTACCCCGGAGAAGCTGCCGTCACCTTCATCTGGACGGCTATCCCATACAGAATGGAATGGCGCTACGGAATTGCCGCCCACAAAGTCATTGCGATTGACGCCGGTCATGTCTGTCAAAATCTATATCTGGCCTGTGAGGCCATTGGTGCGGGAACTTGTGCGATTGCAGCGTATGATCAGGAAGGGATGGACGAACTCCTCCGGATTGACGGGCAGGATGAATCTACCATCTATCTTGCCTCTGTCGGAAAGAAGCGATGATCAAGTATAAGGGATAAAAACGCAGGGGTCCGTTTTTTTAGAAAATAGCGGTTGGTCGGGGGACATGAGTGCTGTAAAGCTGCACGAGCACGGCTTTGATGAAATCCGATCGCCGACCACGGAGAGTGTTTTGTATGAAAATCGATCTGGCTTTTACGCCGCTTGAACTGGAGAAAAAGGAATTGGAGGGGAAAGTCGTTGTGGTTATCGACTCCTTGCGGGCGACTTCCACGATGATAACGGCTTTCGAAAACGGGTGCGCCGGATTCATCCCTGTGCCCACCATCGAGGAGGCGCGAGAACTGGCCGCTGCCATGAAGGATCCCAATGTCCTCTTGGGAGGGGAGAGAGGGGCAAAGTCGCTGGAAGGATTTCAGGTGGGTAATTCCCCGCGCGATTATTCTCCGGAAAAGGTGCGGGGCAAGCTTGTCATCATGACGACAACCAATGGAACCCGGGCGTTGGTGACGGCAAGGCGGGCAGGGGAAGTTTTCATCGGGGCCTTTTTGAACCTTTCCGCCGTTTGCCGCCGCCTCAAGGATTCCGGCCGGGATGGGATCATTGCCTGCTCGGGCGAAAAGAATTTGTTCTGCCTTGAGGATGTCGTTTGCGGGGGTGCGATCGTTTCCTGTCTAAGCGGAGAAGCGAATCCCTTGGTCATGTCGGATGGAGCCCTGGCCGCCAAGATCCTCTACGAGCATTTTTACCCGGACATCTTGGATATGCTTGAGCAGTCGGAATGGGGGCAATACTTGATCGGGATCGGACTGCGCGAGGATGTCCGAATTTGCGCCCAGATCGATTCTTCCCGGATGGTTCCGGTTTATCGGGATGGTAAGGTTTCCGTCAAAAGCCCCTGCACCGCTGGTTGGTGACCTGCAAAAAAACTTACGAACGACGAATGCTACTGTCCAAGACGGTCAGCCTCTGAGCCTCTCATTCAATAACGTATATCTCTTCTGCGTTTTATTATTCCGGACCGCAATCGCCATTGCTTTTCTGGTTCCGACGATCACGACGAGCTTCTTCCCCCGCGTCACGCCGGTATAGAGCAGATTCCTTTGCAGCAAAATGTAATGCTGGGTGTGTATGGGGATCACCACCGCCTGATACTCGGACCCTTGAGATTTATGAATGGATACGGCATAGGCATGGACCAACTCGTCCAGCTCTGAATAATCGTAAGCGATCTCCCGATCGTCCATGGATACCCTTGCCTCTTGCGCCTCCTCATCGATGGAGATGATCCTGCCGATATCCCCGTTGTATACTTCCTTGTCGTAATTGTTTGCGATCTGCATGACCTTGTCATTGATCTTGTAGAGCCTGCCGAAGCGGCTGACGCCTTCATCGCCCGGATTCAGCGCGTTTTGAAGTTCGATATTCAGATTGGACGCCCCGATGATACCCCGATGCATGGGGGTGAGTACCTGGATGTCGTCAATTGAGTGAAATCCAAACCGCTTGGGAATCCTCTCCTTGACAAGATGGATGATCAGTTCCATGACCTTTTGAGGATCTTCCTGCTCGATGAAATAGAAATCATCAAGCTTCTCCTGAGAACTCTTTAAGTTCGGCATTTTGCCTTCATTGATCAGGTGGGCGTTGACGATGATGGAGCTTTCTCTGGCCTGCCGGAAAATTTCGTTCAGTTCGACAACCGGGACCGCCTTCGATTCGATGATGTCCTTCAGGATGTTACCCGCCCCCACGGACGGCAATTGGTTGACGTCGCCCACCAGGACAAAGGTTGCATCGGATGGAATGGCCTTCAGGAGATGGTGCATCAGCAGGGTATCGATCATCGAGGCTTCATCGATGATCAGAAGGTCGCAGTCCAATGGCGAATCCCCGTTCTTCTGAAATCCCCCCTTCTTCATGCTGTATTCAAGCAGGCGATGGATGGTCTTTGCCTCATACCCGGTCGCTTCCGTCATTCTCTTGGCGGCCCGGCCCGTGGGGGCGGCCAGCATGATTCTGGCCTTGATGATGGAAAATATCCGGATGATCGCATTGATGATCGTTGTCTTTCCGGTGCCGGGACCGCCCGTGATGACCACGATCTTGTTGTCGGAAACGCATTTCACGGCTTCGACCTGCCTGTCGGCCAGAACAATGACAAGCTTTTCCTGCACCCATTGAACGGCCTTTCCCGAGTCGATCTTCCTGATGGCTTGCGGAGCATGAATGAGCGTTTTCAGGCGTGTGGAGAGGCTGGTTTCCGCGACATGATATCCGTCCAGATAAACCGCTTTGTGGTTCTCCCTGAAGTCCTCAATACCGTGGTTGAGATCCTCAATGACGATTCTCTGATCCTCGGCAATGGTTCCAATCGCCTTGACGATAATCTCCCGGTCAATATCGAGGATCTCCCTGCATTTCTCGATCAGGGACTCATAGGGGTAATAGACATGGCCTTCATCGGTCATCTCATGGAGGACATGCAGGATGCCCGCCTCCGCCCGGAGTTTCGAGTCCCTGGCAAACCCGATATTTTGGGCAATCTTATCGGCGGTGACGAAACCGATGCCGAAGACATCGGTCGCCAGACGGTAAGGGTTCTCCTTTACAAATTGAATGGATTCGTTGCCGTACTGCTTGTAGATCTTGGCGGAATAGCCGGAGCTGACGCCGTGTGATTGCAGGAAAACCATGATGGATCGCATTTCTTTCTGTTCGTCCCATGCTTTTTTGATCATGCCGATTCGTTTCCTGCCGATACCCTCGATATCGGCAAGTCGTTGAATCTCTTTTTCAATGACGTTCAGGGTTTCTTCCTTGAACTTCTTTACAATGCGCTTGGCCATGACCGGGCCGATGCCTTTGATCAGGCCCGATCCCAGGTATTTCTCGATTCCGTAAACCGTGGCCGGAGTGGTGGACTGGCAAAAGACAACCTTGAACTGCTCGCCATATTTGGGATGATTGCCCCATTCGCCTTTCATGGAGACGATTTCCCCTGGTGTGGGGTTGACGATGTTGCCGATGACCGTCACCAGATCCTTGCGGCCGTACACTTTCACCCTGGCAACGGTGTAGCCGTTCTCCTCATTGGTGTAAGTGATTCGTTCGATTTGGCCGCGAAGGTCGGTGAGGCTGTCGGAAGGCATAGAAAAGGGATTCCTGTAAATTGTTAGATATATTCACATTTGATTTATTTTATGGTAATGTAAAACTATACGGTAGCGAATGCAAACCTTTTCAGCGGAGAAATAGGGTTCCTGTCCGGCGGTTGATATGGACGTGCCGGAGGCAATCATTCCGAATGATCAGTCGGGTGCGGAGAATGACCAAGGAAGAGATGAGGGACAAGGCGGTCCAATTGATGATGGTGAAGCGATTCCATTGCAGTCAAGCCGTTCTTTCGGTCGGGCAGGAGAAACTGGGCAAGAATGATGGTGAAGTCATAAAAGCCATGGGGGCCTTCGGTGGGGGATTGGGAGGAAACGGAGAAGTCTGCGGCGCCATTGTCGGAGCACTGGCCGTTCTGGGGCTAAGGTTCAGCCGGGCATTGGAGGATGAGAAAGAGGACCCGAAGATGTGGTCTTATGCCCATGAAATTCTGGAGCGATTTCAGAAGGAAATAGTCAAGAACCACGGGAGTATCCTCTGCGGGGAGATCGCACGGGTAAACTGGAAAGATCGAGAACAGGTCAGATGTTTTTACAAGGGCGAAACCGTTCTGGAGTGTGCGCGAATTGTGGGAGACACGGCAGTGCTCGTCGGGGAGCTTCTGGAGCGGGCCATGCAAGCCAAAATGGTTATGTTGCCTGTTGCGGATGAATAATCATGTTGGTCCTGACTCGCCGAGAGACCGCCCATCGCCACCGGATGCTTTCAAAAAGAGATGGATGGAGTGGATGCCGAAAAAGCCAAGCCGGCCGCAAAGGCTTACCGGGAACTGCCGGAAGGCTTCTGTAAGGAATATCACGATATGATGTGGGGGGAGCAATACGAATCGGCAAAAAATGACCCGGAATCTTTTGTTGTATTGATCCAATTGGCGTATTACTATCAGGCCATGGTGATGGGTTATGGCGAAGGGGAGCGGACCGCACCGTTCTTCAACTGGAAATTATTCACACGAATATAGGAGGAAAATTCTATGAAAGAAAATACCCGCATCAGGTTCAACCCGGTCACGAAGGAGATCGAAGTCGAAGGATCGGAATCGTTTGTCAAGGCCTATTTCAATAAGCTTCAAGGAATGGTTTCCGGATCTGCCGAAAAAAAAGCGGCGGCAAAGAAGACCGGGAAGAAGGTAAAAACGCTCAAAGCCGGTTCCCGGAGAAAAACCGCGAAAAAAGCCCCCCGCGCAAAGAGGGTGACCAATATCGATAAAGTCGTAGGGCTCATCCAGGCAAGCGCAGAGGGGATATCGACGTCGGAGTTGAAGAAGAGGACCGGATTGTCGGATCTCCAGATCTGGAACATCGTGAATCGCACCGCCAAAGCAGGAAGGATCCGGAAGGTGAAACGGGGCGTGTATGGCGGGACGGCAATGACGTAACCACCAATATATTCCTGGCGAATGATGTAGTGTTACAAAGTCTTGATTGACCAGGCACCTAAAGAGCTTATTTCAGCTCCGGTGCGGACGGCTTGTCCCCGCTCGCTTTGTTCTTCTCACCCGCCTCCTGGCGGGCCTGAACCATTCAAGTGGACACCCCAAACCTCGGTAAAATCACCGTCTGAAGTAAAAACCAGACGACCACCACCCCAACGATGAGCAACAGACTCTTCATCGCAATACCCCTCGCTTGTATTTTATTTTTCCACGATCTGTAAATTAATCATTCCTGCCCATAAAGTCAAACACACGAAAGGACGCCGTCGCTTGATCGCACCCGGAAACGCGCCTGAAGCAACCTGGATATGACAGGTCTTGGTCTTTACCAATGACGGAATCGTCGGATGAAGCGAGGTTCTCTCCGGATCTTTTCCGGGTTGTCCATCCTATATTCCACTGACCCCGTCCAGCACCTTCAGCATCTCGCTGTTCTCCGGGATGTCCGACATGCTCTTGCCGTACTGGGCGAATACAAGAGCGCCCTTCCGGTCAACCACGAAAAGCGCGGGCATCCGGCCCAGCTTCAGCAGCTTCCATTCCTGGCCGTAAAGGTCGGCGAGTCGTCCGTCCTCGTCGGGAACGCCGATCATGGGCAGTTCCTCTTTCTTCCAGTACTCCGCAACCGTCTCCGCCGCATGTGGAGCGACGACGACAATCGTGGCGTTTCTTGATGTGAACTCCTCGTGATCCTGTTTCATCTGGCCCAGATGAGTTCTGGCGTAGGGTCAGCTGAACCCACGCAGGAAGACCAGCATCACGGGACCCTGCTGACGCAACTCCGAAAGGGTCACTTTTCGGCCGTCATGGGTAACCGCTTCGAATTCCGGTGCGGCCATTCCGACGGCGACGGCCGATAACGCAACGATCGACACCAATAGTTCATGGAAAATCATCGAACACCTCCTCGAATCCCCTTAGTGAATCTTCAAAACGCGGTATGTTGCCTCCCCGCTTGTTTATCCTCTCCTCTGTTTCCTCTCATCGATCCTGAAAGAATCGGATTTCCGGATCACATCGGTCTCAAGAAAAGAGGACTCTTTTTCCTGTCTTGTCAACGAATTTTTTTATACGATGCGCCGATGTCGTTACGATATTGCAATCCCACACACGTCGTGCGAAAAACGGATCAAAATCACCAAAGATGTCAAAACCGGCTTCCCTTCTTCATCGAAGGAGTCTATAATCGCGAACAGCCAAATTCCTTTGGCGTGTTCATTGGGCATGTAAAATACCCGGAAAAGATCAAAGAAAAGGTTAAGGCATGACCAGGTGGATCGGCAATCCTGACCCTCTATCAGCGAACATCTGTTCTGCCTCGGATTCCCTGATCCAGAGGCTCCGCACCCACTATCCCGACATGAGCGGATTCACGGTCGTATCGATGACGGGCCGCGGCCGCGATTTCCTGCACCACCTCGTCCATAACCGGATCGGCGGTCTCCTCCCGTGCATCCTGTCTTTCGATGACTATCGGACGAGCCGCATCGCCGAGGATTACGGCCTCACGGCCGTGCCGGATGATGAGGCCTTTCTCCGATTCCACGCGCTGCGATGCCGGGAAGAGGGATCCTCCCCGACTCCCGCCGACACCCAGCGGCTGCTCTCGTTCCTGACCACAATCGCCGAGTTCTCGGTCAATAAGAAGCAGGAGTTGCAAACCCTGGAGCGAATCGGACAGGAACAGCTCGCTCGGATAGACCGGTTCTTCATTACGATGGATGCGTTTCGCACACAGCTTGCCGATGAGGGATTGTTCTATCCGCCGTTCGAAGCGGAGAGATTTGCCGATCTTGCGCCCCGGGATTGCGAGTTTTTCTTCGGTCTGCCCCTGATGACGCCGGTGAACGAACGGTTTTTTGAACGAATCCCGCGTGATCGGCGCTTCATCGACGCGCCTTGTTTCGGTCCCCATATGCCGAAGGAACCTCCCGATTATGAGACGGCCCTGTCGCTCGTCCGCCGCATGGGCATTGTCGAGCGCCGGGATTCGGTCGCGGGCATCGATTTTTCAGAGCTTGCGGAACGGTCCGCGCTGCCGGCGTTCCTTGCCCATGAGATTCACGATTTTTTGCGGCAGTCGCGGAATGACCCGGAACAGATGTTCGTGGTCCCTCTGGACGAAAGGCTTTCGTTCTATCTATGGGAACTCCTCTTCCGTTCGTTGGGCAAAGAGGTCAACTTTTCGCCGTGGCTCCCTTTCACTCATTTCGCGGCGGCGCACCGCCTGCGCAATGCAATCCGCAACGGCAAGCGGCTGGAGGTCGTTCGACGGGAGCTGGCCGGGGAACTCGCCAACCGGTGGACTGCCCTTGACGAGGCCGACCGCTCCGCGTTCGAGGCGGCGGTCAGCTTTTGTGACGAACTGGAACGGCTCTGCCCGTTGATGGCCGGCGATTGGACTTCCATGGCCGATTATCTCATCGCGACGAAGAAACTCCGTTTGCACGGCAAGCGCAGCGCCCCGATCCAGGTCGTGGGCATGGGCGACGCGACCGGCATCCGCTATCATCGCGCCGTCATCCTGCCGATGAACAGCGGCATCTTTCCGCGAAAACCCTTTAACGGACCCTATCTGAACCTGATCCACCTGCCCCGCATTCATCGCGCCCAGTTCGAGGCCGACGATCTTGCGCTGCGGCAGTTTCTATCCTTCGGCCGCGAGACCCGCATAGCCGCCCTGTATGACAAGGCAAACGGCGAGGCTCCGTCGCCTCACTTCGCCTTTCTGGCCACCGAGTTCGGCGGTAAGCCTGTGAAAAGGCGGATTGAACCGGAGAAATATGAACCACCCGGGGAAAGCCCCTTTATCGAAAACACGGATGAACAGCGGGAACGGCTCGCGAAGCATGTCTGGTCCTTTAGTTCACTGGGGATTTTCTTCACCTGCCCCTATCGCTTTGTCCTGGAATATGTCCAAAAGATAAAACCGCCCCCATGCTTTGAAGAAGAGGAGCGCGCCAACCTCCTCATCGGAAATTTCGTCCACCGACTGTTTGCCGAACTGAAAAACCAGCGCCCGGTCATCGACCGGTGGAGCGAGGCATTCGAGGCGCTGTGGAAAAGCGACGAGGAAATACGATCGAAGCTTCCGGATCGCGACATCCGCAGGGAGATTGTGCAGAGCTACCTTGCCGACATCGCCGACTGGGAACGGGAATCGGGCCGTCCGATCCTTTTCTCCGATGAGATCACGGATACGGAACTCGAATTGCAGCAGACCTTCGGCGGAGGCCGATACCACCTCAAGGGGCGCATTGACCGCTTACAGCATTGCGACGGGAAAACGCTTATTGTCGACCTGAAATACAAGGAAAAGCGTGAAGGCGCGGGGCGGTTGGCCGACCAGGTGGAGAAAACGAATACATTCGACGAGAGGCTTCAGCTCCTCATCTACGCCTACCTGGCGGTGCGCACCAAAACGGCCGCCGCGGACAAGCTTGAAGCGTCCTACCTGTTCCTCAGGCCCAGAACGCGCGGCGACTATGAAGGTCGTCTTCCACAGGAGGATCTGGCCGACGCAGAGGCGACCATGGAGCTGATCGCGAAGAGGCTGGACGATATGTTGAAAATGGAACGATTTACGCCCAACTATCATTCCGAACGCTGCAATTACTGTCCGCACAAGGCGCTCTGTCTCAAACCCGATCTGTATCGGGCGGGAGGTCGATCATGGTGAAAAGCCTGTTCGTCACCGCCTCGGCCGGTTCCGGGAAAACCTACCGGCTCACCGAAGAGGTGCGTCGCCACATTGAAAACGACAAGTCGTTCGTGGTCGCCGCCACCTTCACCCGCGCCGCGGCCGCGGAAATGGAAGAACGCATCCTCGCCAGAATCGAGGAAGGAAAAGAGAGCGCCGCCGCAAAGCTGAAACTGATCATGCGGGCCGCACAGGTCCATTACTCGACCATCGACTCTCTGTTTCATCAGTTCCTGTCCACCGAATCCTATGTGCCTCAGGTGGCCGACGATCACGAAAAAGAGCTTATCGTCAAAACCGTCGACGGACGCTTTTTCCGGCATCCGCAAGTGGTCGCCGACCCTAAAAATATCCTGATCGCCGCGCGCACCCTGCGCATGCCGCCCGAGAAACTGCTGGACGAGCTCGATGAGAGCCGGGAATCATTGGCGGCCTGGGAATGTCCCGATGCCTTGCTCGATGACCTGATGCAAAGGCAGACGCGCCTCGTCGACCGGTATGAAAAACTTCAGAAACGTGTGCGGGCCGTCGCGGAGGAGACCAGGGGAGCTCTGCGATCCCGGGTCCTCAATCCCCTTCTCGAACCGCTCTCCGACGTCGATCTCTCACGGGCACTCTTCCGAAAAGCGGATCTGACGGAGGTCAAAGTGGCCGCCGCCGACCGCCGGACGCCGGCCTTTGCCGAACTGCAGGACCTGTATCCCGAGATGCGCCGGCTCGTCGCCGAACATCTCATCAACACCAAGCGGCTTCGCAGCGCGGTGCTCAAGCGCTTCAGCGCGCTTAGAACCTGCCTGATCGAAGAGGAGAAGAAGAATCTCGGGCGCCTGGATTTCGGGGACATCCCCAAGGCGCTGATCGACCTCGACGGACCGGACAGCGCAGACCGGCCGTCCTACATGGCGCGCCTTTATGAGCTTGGCTTTCACAAGACAACGCACCTGCTCCTGGATGAGTTTCAGGACACTTCGCAGATACAGTACGACCTGATCCGGTCTCTCATCACCGATATCCTGAGCGGCGTGGGAGAGGATGCCCAGGGGGAGCGTTCGCTCTTTCTCGTCGGCGATTGGAAACAATCGATCTACCAGTGGCGGGGCGCTGCGCCCGAAGATCTCAAGGAGTGCATCCATCCCTTAATCGAAAGCGGGCAGATTGCGACGGAAACACTGCCCTACAACTTCCGCTCTACACCGCTTCTCATCGAATTTTTCAACCATCTGGTCGGAGAACTGTTTCCCGGACAGTCACAGGCCCATCACCAGGCCCCGCCCCCGCCCGACAAACAGAAGGAACCCTACAGCGGTCTGTCGGAGGTTGAGGCCATTCCGGTTCCTTGTGGGGCGGCCGGCGACGGTCCGGCTTATGAGCGGCTCGTCGAAGAAATAGAGAAGAAGAAGGCAAAATACGGCTGCGCCTGGGGGAACATCGCGGTCCTGTGCCGCACCAATGCGCAGATGGACAGGATCGCGAAGGAGCTTGTTGCGCACGGAATCGCCACCTCGGGGATTCGCGGGCGAGAGTTGCTGTCCATCCCTGAAGGAACGGCCCTCTTTCTTTCGCTCGTTGCCGTTTTCAGCGAGCATGACGGCCGCTTCATCCCCGGAGCCCTCTCCAGACTCGGCTGTAAAGAGGGGCTGACGGACGCCATCGCCGGACTTGCCGGCATCGTCGACGCAATGCCGCGGCCACGCCGTTTTGCGGCACTCGCCTCCGTGTTGCGCAACCTCCTGCCTTATTTTCCGCGCACCCTCATCGAAACCCTGTGGGATGAGGGGGAACGATATTTTGACCGTCCGGAAGCTCCCGACGACACCGATTCGGCAGAAGTATCCGATTTTCTCGGCTATCTGCTGAGGATGTCGCAACTGATCACCGTCCCCGAGGGCGAACACGCCGAAAGGGTCAAAATTGCCACGATCCACAGCGCGAAGGGGCTGCAATTTCCGCATGTCCTCCTTTTCTGGAAAGAGAGTCCCGACCGGACTCCCGAGGTCAAGCATCCCGACGACGACTGTCCTCTGGCTTTAAACAGAAGCGAGGTCGAGTTCCTCGCCACCGGTCCGATCGCCGTGGCGGAGGAGATCGCGGAAAAGGCGAAGGCCATGCGGGAAGAAAGGACGGAGCAGACGACCAACCTTCTCTATGTCGCCGCGACCCGCGCCGTGAAAAGCCTGACGATCCTTCTGCGGGCCAACAAGGATGGCAATCTCAAAGGATTCGGCGAACGGGTGCATCGTGCCGCCAAAGAAAAAATTGAGGATGCGAAGCCCACAGCCTCCGGTTGGCAGCGCGACTACGGGCTCGGGACACCGCGGCCTCCCGATTACGAGGTGCTGGAAAAAGCGCCCTGCTTCGACGAGCGGCTGATGGACCGGGCGGACGGTGACGAGATGGACCCGACGCTGCTCTCCATGGATATCGAGGCTGGAATCGATCGCGGTCTGCGTATTCACGGGGCGCTGGCCCGGCTCACAGGGCCGTGCGATACGATGGTTCCCGGCAACCTCAGTCAAGAGGAAGTGGACGCCGTCGAAATGTTTCTGCGTGATGAGGAGGAGGTGGACGCCGTCAAAAGGTTTCTCAGGGATGAGAAGGTGCGCGAAATCATCTTCAGGCCCGGCACCGTGCGAACCGAACAGCACCTCTCGGACACCAGATCCTTCGGCATCGTCGATCGACTCATCATTGCCCCCGACCGCATTACCCTCATCGACTTCAAGACGGGGCGCGTCGGGCATCTGGCCGACAAGTACCGATCGCAGATGCTCCGCTATCGGACCATCCTGCAGGGGCTCTACGGCAATCGCCCGGTGGAAGGTTACCTTTTATTTGTGGACGAACCGCGACGCATACTGACCGCATGAACGGTTGCTGGATCAGATCCCCTGTGCGGGCAAGATTATAGAAAATGAATCGGCTTTCGGGGGCAAGTCATGATCTATGAAGACAAAATTATAGTCTTCAATGCTTCTTCCACATTTGGATACTTGAATTGAAATCCCGCATCAAGCAGACGGCGGGGAATCACCCGCTGGCCTCTGAGCAGAACAGAGCCGAATTCACCGAGAATCAACTTAATCATAAAACCCGGTGCGGGAATAAAGGAAGGACGATGCAAAATCTTGCCGATAGCCCTCCCCAGATCAACATTGCGAACCGGTTCAGGTGAGCATAGATTTACCGCGCCTTTTATTTCCGTATTTTTAAGCAAAAAAATAAATGCCTGAGCCAAATCATCCATGTGCACCCATGAAAACCATTGCCGTCCGCTGCCTAAAGGGCCTCCCAGAAAATATTTGAACAAAGGTATCATCTGACCGAGCGCACCGCCGTTTTTCCCCAGCACAATTCCAAAACGCGTAATAACAACTCTTGCTCCTTTGTTTTGCGCACGCAGAGCCTCCTGTTCCCAGGCGTAAGCAAGCTGAGCCAAAAAATCATTACCTGCCGGAAGGTTCTCGGTCAGTTCTTCGTCTTCATGAAAACCGTAGTACCCGACAGCCGACGTGCTGAAAAATGTTATATTCTTCGCGTTATCCGGCAGGGCTTCAACGAGATTGCGGGTTGTTTCGATGCGGCTGCTCAGGAGGATCTTCTTTTGCTCCGGTGTCCAGCGGCTGAATATGGAAGCTCCGGCAAGGTTGATGATTACATCATGGTCCGGGAGGGCCTCCTGCCATTTTTCTTTCATGGTTGGATGACCCATGAGGTAGGAGAGCCCCGTCATTTTTAATTCCGTACCGCTGAGCGCCTGTGTAAGGATGGTAACCGCGTGGCCTTCTGAAATAAGACGTTTGACTAGATATGTTCCGACAAATCCCGTACCGCCGGTCATGAAAATTTTCATATCCCGCGCCCTCCTTGCGTCACGATATTGTTATGCATTTCTCAGGGCAACCCGTCGGCAAGCCGGAGGCATCGCAGAGGTATTCTTCATCCGTTGAGGAAGCCGATGAAGATGAAATCGATTATGATTTGCCTTCGCCGATTAATGGGAGAACTTTGTCCACTTTAAAATACATGAGAAACTTGGATTCGGTCTTGGATTTGCCTTCAATTTCCTTATACTTTTTCCGGCTGATCTCCTCAATCAGAGGACTGTCTTTCTCTTCACGGGTCTTGGTGAGGTATAGCCTCCGGCCTTCGTAACGACCGTCTTCTTTAAATAGATAAACGGCATGCGGATTGGTTTGCAGGTTGGCATGGGTCAATCGATCGGCGGCAATAAAAGCTACTGTTTCCTCGTCCATAAAGTGGGGACGGCCATAGATCGCTGCGTTGACTTTTCCGTGGTTGTCGGCTGTGGAAAGCACGCCGGTACCCTTGTTCTTTTCGAAATATTCGCTAAGCTTCATAGGGACTCCTTAACTTTTGATATAGTATATATATGAAATAATACTGATAATTTTCTTCGTGGCCGGTTTTTTTATTCATTAGGGCTCCCGTCTTTTTTTGATTATCGTTTGCTGACATTAGACCTAATCCTGGATAATAGAAAGAAAAAGTTTCATTCCGGGTTGAGCATTTCGTTTTGATCCGGATTACCCACAACTGTAGTGTACGATCTGGCAATCTTGAAAGCCACCCCCTCGTTCTTCGAATCGTCATCAATGATAAAAACAGAGGCTTGATTTCTCTCTTGACTTTCCATTTGCGGGAGAACATACATCTGCCGTCATAATATTCATTTGCCCACTTATCACCCTAACCTTATGCGTTTCGGAAGCAGTCCTGCCTTGACGCACGGCGTGTTTTCAGAATTAAGTCCGTCTTGGGTGAGCGCCCGGAGGTCACCCCGAACGATTTTTATGAGGGGTATCGTTCTTATCATTGAATCCTGGAGGAAACGTGAACATGGAAAAGAAAGGTGCTGCAAAATTGTTTTGCCGGTTCAGCATCATTGCCGTCCTTGTCTTGATTCTCGGCATATGGTGGGCCTGCGGCGGTGGCGGCGGCAGCGCTGTGGACACTGACGGTGACGGCCTGTCGGATGCCGATGAAATCACCTTCTATCGCACCGATCCCAACAATCCGGATACGGACGGGGATAGCCTGAGTGACGGGGAAGAGGCGGCGCTTGGCAGCAACGCATTGGATACGGGGAACCCGTTTCCCCCCTGCTCCGGTTCTGATGCTGCAAACTGCGGTGCTTGCTGGAACGACAAGGATAATAAGTGGTGCTGTCCGGCAGGGGGTTGCGGGAAAGATTCGTCGACATGTAAATATACCCAATGCAAAAATAATGACGGGAGCTGCGCCAGAATTTGTACCAAACCCGCCAAAAATGCCGGAGGAGCGACAGACATCAAGATTACCAACACGACTTCCAAGCCCATAACCATCGCATTCGTTACAGGAGCCGTGGGGGGCGCCTGTGCTGACGGCAATAAATTCATATCCTATGACTGGGTGGCCAGGAACACAACATGGTGCAAAGACCCCACACATATCGGTGGAGAAGGCGCCGGGCATTGCACGGGAACCGTTCCGGCGGGACAATTTGTTGAGGTGAAGCGAACCGGGGAAGATGCGCAAAAATGCCTTACCGGTGCGATTTTAATTGGCGGCAAATTATCCTGTCCGTCTCCCAGCGGATTCACCCAGGGCGAGTTCACGCTCAATCCGACCAATACGGACACTGAGGCAGTAGACATCAGCCTTGTGAATGGGGTGAACTATGCTTTGACCGTCCATCTGCCCGGTGATGCGTGGGCTGTCCAAGATGGGGGGGAAAAAGTCACATCCATCGGTCCGAATGAGGGTTTCCATGGAAACAACAACAAGAACGGGATATTTCCCCCCGGATGTACCGATTGCATTGTAGCCGTGAAGGGCCGGATTCCCTGTCCTACGATCACACCCAATCCTCAATGCCAACAGAAACGTATATGCAACATTTATCGGGGAGGCGTAACGGGTGGAACGGTTGAGTATGTGATCGGCGATTTGCCGAAATGATTTGCGGGTCGACGATCTCCCCAAATCGTCGGGTTGGTGGTCGACCAGGCCGCGGGGACGGCCCATCGGTCTCTTTCCGGACTGAACGTGACGGTCCAGCGCCATGCGGTCCCCATTGTCCACCCGTTCAGGAAACAAGGGGAGGGAAGCAATATGAAAAGAAGAGATTTCTTAAAAGGAATGGCTGCCGGTGGCGCAGCCGCCTCAGTGTTTGGCGGGCTGGGCATGATTCCCGCCTTCTTCACGCCCCGAACCGCCCATGCCGCTGGAAGAAACAAACTCGTATTCATCAGTGATCTCCACATGAACGTGAACGGCGCCTATTCGTGGCTGGTCAAGCATGCGTCGGATCTGGCAAGGTTCCTCAACAACGTCAACACCAGGAGTGATGTGGCCGAACTCATCATTTTAGGGGACCTCCTGGACGATTGGGTTTCGCCCGTAAAATACATTCCCCCGACATTTGCCGACATCCTTGCCGCCAACTACAATAATGGCGTGGTGCCTGCCCTGCAAGCGGTTTGCAGCAACCCGAATATTGCCGTTACCTATGTGGTAGGCAACCACGACATGCTCTCCTATGAGTCGCAGAATAAAAATATCATTGCCAAGGCCTTTCCCGGCATGACCATCATTTCCGATATATTCGGTTTGGGAGCCTATATGAAGGACCAGGTCATCTGGGCCGAGCATGGTCACCGCTACACACTGTTCAACGCACCCGACACATGGAGCCGATCAGGCGGCCATCTGCCCATGGGATACTTCATCTCCCGACTTGCTGCTTCCAAGTCTCTTGCCGGAGGCCGGATATACACCACGCCCGAGGTGCTGGACCGGTTTGTGAAATCTCCCGCTGAGGTCAGCCAGTACCTGCAGCAGGGCGGCTATCGCGGGAAGGTTGGAGGTATCATCGATGACGCCTTTATCATCGCCGTGTTCAACGCCATCGCCCTCTGGTCCGGGAATGGGATCTTGAACAAATTTAACATGAATCGTTTAGACCAATTCGCGCACGATCCTTCCATCGAGAACATTGCCTTCACCTATGACACCATATTGAGCGACTGGTCATCGCGACAGAATATTGTCGATCATTATGAGGCGATCTTGAACGACCTTGGCCATCTCAACAGCGCAGCAAACCTTATGTTCGAGATGCCCGACCGGATCAAGAACTGGTATCCCTTTACGCCCAGGATCGTATTATTCGGCCACACCCATGAAGCCGCCTTCCAATACCATTCGGGCGAAGTGGAAACCATCTATGCCAATACGGGAACCTGGATCGATTCAAAGCCGATGAGCTGGGTGGAAATCGAAATCAACGACGGTGACAGCGGTAGGCGCCATTATACGGTCTCTCTCTGGTTTAACGGCGCAAGTTCGCCTAAACAGTCGGGCACAGTGTCGCACCAACACTGACAAAGTACCCGGGTCTTCGCTTGTTCCTGAAATGACGGCGCTATTGGGAACACTGACAGCAAAGGGCACTTTAGGGCGCTGAGGAAAGATGGCCATGAAAAATCGTCTGATACACTCATTCAGAAGGGTAGCGGCCACAGCACCATCCCTGAATGGCAAGCTCAAAAATCTGCTCGGTTCAACCCGCGATCATTGACCCGGTCCGACCTCCAATCTCTCGCTTTGTAGATGAGCTCAAGAAGTGATTAGGGACATGGCGAGCGTCACCCGAGATCGCGAAAAGTGTTCTTTTGGGGTGGCAATAGGGTGGCAATGAAAGAAAAAAGGGTTAGAGAAGAACTCTCTAACCCTTTGATTTTATGGTGGGCCAGGACAGAATTGAACTGTCGACACACGGATTTTCAGTCCGTTGCTCTACCGACTGAGCTACCGGCCCCTATTGCTGTACAGCCTCTGAAACGGATGATCCCTCTATAAAATATGTCCCCGTTTGTCAAGACCTTTTTCTGGCAACAACGGGTCGCATCACGGACGGGGTGAAGAGGCCGCTGCTTCCGGGTTTTCCGGCCTGGTTTCGGGGGGCGGAACCGGAGTTTCCAGCGCTCCAGCGAATGGGAGCGTCCCGGGGACTGCCGTCGGCGGTGCCGCGTTGACTCCGGCGCTTCCGGTGAAACTTCTTTCACCGTCCTGATCGGAATGGCCTTTGTCGCGGATCACGACGGTCGCCGCGATCTTGTCGTGCCAACCCTGTTTTCTGCGGTCAATGGCGACCCAGAGAAAACCTAGGCAGAACAGGAGACCCGAAATCAGGTAGCCTACCCATCGCAGGAATGCGACGCCGGGCGTCATCGGTTTTCCCGATGCCTGGATGACGCGGAGGCCGAGGAGCATCTTTCCCGGAGTCCGTCCGGCGATTCCGTGAAACCATGTGAAGTAGGTCATGCCGGCGAGCAGCGAGGCGGCAATGTAGAGGAGACCGGGGATGCCCATTCCCCGGGTTAGATCGTCGGGGGAGGTCAGAACGTTGGCGATCATATCTTCTTTCAAGCCGAGGGCGAGCAGACCGATCAGAAACAGGATCAGCGAGATGAAGTAGAGAATGGCCTCGTCGATGAGATAAGCGATCGATCTTCTCCAGAAACCGCCGTATCGTCTGTCCGTCATCGGGTTTCCCCCGTTTCCCGGCTGTCCGTTTCGTATTGGAGGATGGCGAGGACCGCAAGCGATGCCGTCTCCACCCGGAGTACCCGTTTCCCTAGGCTGACCGAAAGGAAGCCCGCCCGCCTTGCTTTTTCAATTTCTTCCACGCTGAAGCCTCCCTCCGGGCCGATCGCCACGGTGAACTCCCTCGCCCCGTTTCGGGACGGATCGCGCAGGACCTCCCGGATTCCCCGCATCGTCTCTTCCTCCCAGGGGATCAGCTTGAGTCCGAGTTCCGGAAGCGCGGAAAGCATCCGCTCGAAGGTCATGATCTCCCCGATCTCGGTGACGTCGGGTCGGACGCATTGCCGGGAGGCCTCGAGAGCGATCTTCCGCCACCGTTCCCGCTTGTGTGAAAACTGTTCCGGTTGCCAGCGGGGGACGGACCGCTCCGCGAGAAAGGGGATGATCCGCGCCGCGCCCAATTCCGTCGCATGCCGGATGATCCCGTCCATCTTTTCCGCCTTGGGAACGGCTTGGCAGAGGGTTACATGAATCCCGGCGGCGGGCAGGAGCCGGCTTCCGGTAATTTCCAATTCCACCCCTTCCGCCGTCTGCCGCCGGATGACGGCTTCGTACTCCCGGCCCGTGCCGTTGAAGATCAAGAGGGGATCGCCCGCCTTCATCCGGAGGACGGTCTTCAGATACCGCGCCTGATCGGCAGCCGCGGCGCAGAGGTCTCCCTTTTCGAGGACGCGCGGGAGGTAGAGGCGGGGGATCGTCACGGCCGGCCGACCTCTTTTTTCAGGACGTAGCAGAGCCATTCCTTCTCGGTGATGAGGCGATGGACCGGGAACGAAGCGTCCGGGAAGTGGGCCTCGATTTCCGGTTTATTCTGCTCGATGATTCCCGAGATGACCAGATAGCCGCCCGGTCGGAGCAGACGGAACAGGTGGGACCGGAGCTTGATCAGGATTTTCGCCGTCAGGTTTCCGACGATCAGGTGGAAGGGTTCGGTCAGGGTGGCGATATCGCAGCTCCGGATTTCGACGCGGTCGTCCACCTGGTTGATCCGGGCGTTTTCCCCGGCAATCTCCACGGCCTTCTTGTCGTTGTCGATGCAGAGTACCTTTTCGGCGTCCAGCTTCGCGCAGGCGATGCCGAGGATGCCCGTTCCCGTTCCGACGTCGAGGACGCGCCACTGATCGACGGACCGGTCCCGGAGCAGGATCTCCTCGATCGCCTCCAGACACATCCTGGTGGAGGGGTGCTGGCCGGTGCCGAAGGCCATGCCCGGGTCGATCTCGATGACGATGTCCCGGCCGGTCGGCGAAAAGCGTTCCCAGGTCGGTTTGATGACGATGTTCCGGCTGACCCGCAGAGGTTTGAAGTACTTCTTCCACGCCTCGCCCCAGTCGGTATTGCGAACAACCTCCGTCCGGAAGAGCGGTTTTTCCAACTCCGGAAAGATCTCCGAAAGGCTGGCGATGTACTTCTGGAGTGCGGCGAGACGCTGTTCCAGGCGGATGTCGAACGGGAGAAAGGCCTTCAGAACCTCGCCGGAGACGGCCTCCGGGAAATCGTTCGGGGATTGCGGTTCCAGAGACTCCTGGAACGTTCCCTGGGCGCCGATCTCCGTCATGAAGTTGGTCAGCGCGTCGATCATTTCCATGGGGGCGACCAACTCGATTTTCAACCAGTCGCCCTTCTTCTCATCCGTTTTCCCGAATTGTTCCGACATGTTCCGCGTCCCCTTTCCCCTTCATTGCTGCGAGGCGTGACGTGTGAAGAGCAAGGAGTCAAAATCTCCCCGATCCCGGTGGCTGGTTGCAGTAACTTATAACCTTTCCAGGCGGATATTTCAAGCGGCTTGAATTTTCGGGGTCGTCATGGTAGCGTCGGGGCGCATTGCGGGCCGGATGTTTGAAGAGAGAAACCGGGTGAGCCGGAGACGGGAACGGAAGGAGCGACGGTGAGGCATTACCCCATCTGTCTGGATATTTCCGGGAAACGGTGCGTCGTCGTCGGCGGCGGGAACGTGGCCGAGCGCAAGGTCCGGAGGCTTCTGGCCTGCGGCGCGCGCGTGGAGGTCGTCGGGAAGACGCTGACATCCGTTCTCACGGCATGGAAAGGGCAGGGCAAAATCGTCCACCTTGAGGGCGGTTATGAGGATTCCTTCCTCGCCGGCGCCGCTCTCGTGATTGGCGCAACGGACAGCGAGGGCGTCAACGGGCGGATCGCCGCGGACGCCCGGAAGCGGGGGATTCCGGTCAACATCGTGGACAATCCCGCCCTGTGCGATTTCATCCTCCCGTCCGTCGTCGAGCGGGGCGATCTGCTGATCGCCGTCTCCACCGGGGGGAAGAGCCCCGCGCTGGCGGCGAAGCTTCGGGAGGAATTGGAAGAAGTTTACGGCCCGGAATATGCCGTTTTGGTTGAGATTCTGGGAGATCTCCGGGAGAGGGTGATTGCCGTGGGAGGCCCCTCCGCGGAGAACCGGGAGCGTTTCGCGGCCGTTGTCTGGTCGGACATCCTGGATCAGATCCGTCGGAAAGAGTGGAGCAAAGTGAAAGAGACGATCCACGGCCTGACGGGGGTCGAGATGGAGGTGAAACCGCGGTGACGGAAATCATCCTGTTCAAGACGGCCCTGATTGTCTATTTTGCCGCCGCCTGCATCTACGGCGTTTCGCTTTGGGGGAAGCGGGTTTTTCCGGCGCGCCTGGCGGCCGGACTGTTGTTCGCGGCACTGGTCGTTCATACCTTATCCTTCGCTGCGCGCTGGTTTCCGGCCGGAGAGCCGATGGTGATCGGCCTCTACGACGCCCTCTCCATTTTCGCCTGGGTGATGGCGGCCGTCTATCTTCTGCTGCAGGTGAAGACGAAAACGCGCGTCCTGGGGGCGTTCATCTCTCCCGTCGTCTGCCTGCTGATGGTGGTCGCCTCCATCGGGCTCGGAGGCAATGTAAGCGCGCCGCCGATGTTGCGCGGATTTCTGGTCACCGTCCATGTGATCCTCTCCGTGGCGGGCGAAGCCCTCTTCGCCGTCGCCTCCTGCGCCGGCCTGATGTACCTGATCCAGGACGGTCTCATCCGCCGGAAGAGATCCGGGAAATTGAGCCGTCTCCTCCCGTCGCTCGGCGATCTGGATCGGATCAACCACCTCTGCCTTCTCTGGGGCGTTCCGCTTCTTACGCTCGGAGGCCTCGTGGGCTCCTTCTGGGCGCGGATCGTCTGGGGAAGCCACTGGCAGTGGGACCCCAAGCAGACCTGGACGCTTCTGGCGTGGGCATGCTACGCGTTCCTCCTTCACCAGCGTTTGGCCATCGGGTGGCGGGGGCGCACGGCGGCCCGCTGGTCGCTGGCCGCATTCGTCATCCTCCTCGTCCTGCTGATGGCTGCGATGCCGTTCTTCGGGACGCTTCACCGTTTTGTGTGAGACCATGCGCCTCGTTCTCCTGGGTATGAGCCACTGGACAGCCCCGGTCGAAATTCGGGAGAGGCTTCAGCTCGCCTGCGGAGAGGGTGGCCCTGCACCGGCCGAACTCCTCGGCATACCGGAAGTCCGGGAGGGCCTCATCCTTTCCACATGCAACCGGGTGGAGGTGCTTGCGCGCGTCGCGGACGGCGAGACGGCCGTGGAGCGGCTGAAGGCATTCATTTACCGGCAGGGGAACCTTGATGCCGCGGAGCTGGAACGCTGTCTGTATGTCCACCGGGACCGGGATGCGGTGCATCATCTCTTCCGCGTGGCGGCGAGTCTCGATTCGCTGGTCATGGGCGAGCCGCAGATCCTGGGACAGGTGAAGGAGGCCTATCGCCGGGCGGCCGACCATCGCACGACCGGCGTCCTCTTGAACCGTCTTGTCCATCACGCCTTCCGGGCGGCCAAACGGGTCCGGACGGAGACGGGCATCGCCGGCAACGCCGTGTCGGTCAGTTACGCGGCCGTGGAACTGGCGAAGAAGATCTTCGGGGGGCTCCAGGGAAAGACGATCCTGCTGATCGGGGCCGGCGAGATGTCGGAGCTGGCCGCCCGCTACCTGCTGCGGCAGGGGGTGGGGCGCATCCTGATCGCGAACCGGACCACCGCAAGGGCCGAGGCGATGGCCGCGGAATTCCAGGGAACGGCCGTGCCGTTTGATCGGTTGCCGGAGACCCTGCCGGAGGTCGATATCGTGATCGCCTCGACCGGCGCCCCGGGATATGTCGTCACGCCGGAAATGGTCTCCGCGGCCCTCCGGCGGCGGCGGAACCGCCTGCTGTTTCTGATCGACATCGCCGTTCCGCGGGATATCGATCCGGCGGCGGGAGAGATCGACAATGTCTTCCTTTACAACATCGACAACCTGCAAGAGGTGGTCGACACGAACCGGGAGACGCGGCGCGCGGAGGCGGAGAAGGCGGAGAGGATTGTCGCCGAAGAGGTTGCGGCGTTCGAGGCATGGTTCAACGCGCTGGCCGTCGTGCCGACGATCGTCGCGCTGCGCGGGAAGATGGAGGGGATCGTCCGCGGGGAGCTGGAGAAATCCGCCCATTGGCTTGCCGGGTTTTCGGAGGAGGAACGGGCGCGGGTCGAAGGGATCGTCGATGCCGTCGTCAACAAGATCCTGCACGATCCGATTACGGGCCTCAAGGAGGAGAGCCTCGAAAAGGACGAGCTGCCCTATGTGGCGGCGGTCCGGAGACTGTTCAGGTTGTAGCGGGCTGTTGAAAAACGCCCGGATTCAAGGCCCCCGATATCTTGAGCCGTGAGGCGTCGGGGGAGGGGGCTTGTTCCGGAAGCCCGAAGGGATCGGAACGTGTCCCCGAAATACGTTGAACGGCGAAGGCTGAAGGAAACGCCGCATCCGGGCATTTTGAACGGCCCGCAAGTTAGACTTTTACCAAATGTTTTTGGGAGGCGGACATTTCACGGGTACTGAGGCTTGGAACCAGGGGAAGCGCGCTCGCGCTCATTCAGTCCGGGTGGGTCGCGGACCGGATCCGGGAGCGCCATCCCGGGATGACCGTGGAACTGGTGACGATCCGGACGAAGGGGGACATCCTGCACGATGTTCCGCTGGCGCGGATCGGCGGGAAAGGGGTCTTCATCAAGGAGATCGAAGAGGCGCTCCTCCGGGGAGACGTCGATCTGGCCGTCCACAGCATGAAGGATCTCCCGGCCGAGCTGCCGGAGCCCCTGGAAATCGCCGTCATGCCGTTTCGGGAGGATCCGCGGGACGTCCTGATCTCGCGCGGGGATCGAAGACTGGAAGAGATGCCCGGCGGGGCAAGGATCGGGACCGGCTCGCTCCGACGGGGCGTGCAGCTTCGGAACCGGCGGCCCGATCTGGAGATCGTTCCACTGCGCGGAAATCTCGACACACGGATCCGGAAACTGGAGACGGAGGGGCTCGACGGCGTGATCGTTGCCGCGGCGGGACTCCGGCGGATGGGCTGGGTTTCCCGAATTTCACAATTTCTCCCGGTGGGAGAGATGCTCCCGGCCGTCGGCCAGGGGGCGATCGGCGTCGAGATCCGGCGGGACGACTTCCGTTGCCGTGAGGCGGTGCAGTTCCTGAACGATCCGGAAACCTCCGTTGAAGTCGGCGCCGAGAGGGCGTTCCTGAAGAGACTGGGCGGCGGTTGTCAGCTCCCGATCGCCGGTTTCGCCAAGAAGAACGGCGACGGGATTTCCGTCGAGGGACTGGTCGGGAGTCTCGACGGGCGAATCGTTGTCCGCCGGCAGGTCCAGGGGCCCGCCGAGGCCTTTGCCGCGCTCGGAGAGGGCTTGGCGGAGCGAATCCTGGCGGAAGGCGGCCGGGAGCTGCTTGAGGAATTGTACATCAAGCCGGCGTAATTTTTCAGGTCGTCAATGAGGGACCGATCCATGGGAGAGAAAGGCAAAGTGTACATCATCGGCGCCGGGCCGGGGGATCCCGGGCTGATCACCCTGCGCGGGGCGGCATGCATCGGAGAGGCGGATGTGATCATCTACGACCATCTGGTCGGTCAGGAGATCCTCCGCCATGCCGGGGAAAAGGCCCGCCGGATTTATGCCGGCAAACAGGGCGGCGATCACACCCTCTCCCAGCAGGAGATCAACCATCGCCTCGTCGAAGAGGCCAGGCGGGGGAACGTCGTCGCCCGCCTTAAAGGCGGCGATCCGTTCATTTTCGGGCGCGGCGGGGAGGAGGCGGAGGCGCTCCGCGAACAGGGCATTCCGTTCGAGGTCATTCCCGGCGTGACCTCCGCCGTTGCGGTTCCGGCCTATGCGGGGATCCCGCTGACCCATCGAAACCACACCTCGACCGTCGCCTTCGTGACGGGCCACGAGGATCCGACGAAAGAAAAAAGCGATATTGACTGGGCCGCGCTCGCCGGAATCGGGACGCTCGTTTTTTTGATGGGGGTGAAAAACCTCCCGGCGATCGCGGAGAACCTGATCCGCTGCGGGAAGCCGGCGGAAACGCCGGCCGCGCTGATCCGCCGGGGGACAACGCCCGATCAGGAGACGCTGACCGCGACGCTCGGGGAGATCGCGCAAAAGGCCGTCAAACGCCGTTTTGCCCCGCCCGCCATCCTCGTCGTCGGCGGTGTGGTCGGTCTCCGGGAGACGATGAACTGGTTCGAGACGAGGCCCCTGTTCGGCCGGGGGGTGGTCATCACGCGACCGGAGGCGCAGGCCGGGGAATTGGCGGCGCTGCTCCGGGCCCGGGGCGCGAGCGTGATCCACTTTCCGGTTATCCGGATCGCCCCGCCGGAGAGCTGGGAACGGCTCGATCAGGCATTCGACAAGCTCGCGACCTACAACTGGATCGTCTTTACCAGCGCCAACGGCGTCTCCTCCTTTTTCCGGCGTCTGCGGGAGCGGGGCATGGATATCCGGGAGCTCAAGGGGATCCGGATCGCGACGATCGGCCCGGCGACGGCCGCCGCGGTGGAGCGTCTGGGGATCCGGGTGGACCTCGTCCCGGAGGAGTTCATCTCCGAGGGGGTCGTCCGCGCCTTTGCCGGCGAGGATCTCCGGGGCTGCCGGGTTCTTCTTCCCCGGGCGGAGGAGGCGCGGGACGTCATCCCCGCGGGCCTGGCGGAACTGGGCGCGAGCGTGGACGTCGTGACGGCTTACCGGACGGTCCGTTCGGACCGCGATGCCGCGGAACTTCTGCCCCTCTTTGCCGATGGGAAGGTAGACGTGATCACCTTCACGAGCCCTTCGACCGTGACCCATTTTCTCGCGATCATGGGACCGGATTTCCGCCTGCCGGCCGGGGTCCGGACCGCCTGCATCGGCCCGGTGACCGCCGCCGCGGCAAGGAAGGCGGGCCTGACCGTGGACATCCTCCAGGAACGGTTCACGATTCCGGAGCTGGTCGATGCGATCGCGGCCCATGATCGATCGGAACAAACGGGGAAAGCAGCCGTGTCTCCCCCTGATGAGGAACCGTGATGACCGATGATCGGACGGATGGCAGAATCTCCAAGAACAGGCTCGAAGCGCTCGTCGACGGCATTTTTGCGTTTGCAATGACCTTGCTCGTCACCGGCCTGTTCCTTCCCCATATAACCAAGACGGAGGCGGAGGCAAAACTGGCCGTCACCATTGCGGAAATGCGATCCGAGTTCATTTCGTTTCTGGTTGCGTTCTTTGTGCTCGCATCGTTCTGGCAAATCCACAACCGGCAGTTTCACCATGTCCGCAGGGTCGATGCCGGTCTCATGAGGATCACGCTGTTCATTCTGGCGTGCGTGGTCCTGATGCCGTTCACCACGAACATCAGTGGGGATTATTCCCATGTGCGGTTTGCCGTCGACCTCTTCCATCTCAACATGTTCTGCCTCGGGTTGTTCTTCCTCGTGCAGTGGTGGTACCTGACGAGACACCCGGATATCACATCCGTTGCGATCAGCAGTCGTGATGCTTCGATCGGAAGGTGGCGATCCCTGATCACGCCGGTTGTCTCGGTATTGGGCTTCATCTTCTCGTTTATCAATCCGTCGTTGTCGATGGCCACATACATCCTGATTATACCGTGCATCGCCGTCATAAGAAAATCCTCTTCGTGAAACATGTTTGTTCTTTTCGAATCAAAAACCTTGTCCATCCTTCGGGCATAAGGTATAAACCACAATCAAAAAGCTTCGAAAGGCCAAATGCATGAAAAAAGCAATTTTCGTTTTGGCGGTGTTCTGCTTATCCGGATTCGTTGGCGGGTGTGGTGAAGTCAAAGATGCGCTGGACATCGAGTTCAGCATCACTCACAATCACATTTTTACCATCCGGGGCGGCGACACGACCCTTTCCTATAACATTAACCTCGACGATAATGACGACTACCGGAAATACAAAGACAAAATTAGAAGAGTCAGGATAGACTACCTACACTACTCCATCACCTCCAATACGGGGAGCGGGGGAAAGGGTGATTTTTATGCCGGCCCCTATGGCAGCACATTTTCCTCCGCAACAAAAGTGGCGGAGACCATCAGTTTTGCCGCCGGTGAGACCCGTGGAGAAACGGATGTGCAATGGATCAACTTAGAGTATCTGGAAAGTCTTCTGACCAACGGGAAATTAAGCCTCTGGGCGGTCGCGACGGGTTCCGGTGTCGATGTTATCGTACCAGTGGTCATCAAGGTGGAAATCACGGCGAATCCCCTGGAATAGCGAATTGGGGAAACCCTTATTGAAACAGAGGTCTTCGCCGTTTCCGGCGGAACCAAGAATCTCCTCCTCCTTTCTTCCCCGGGATTGCAATCCCGGGGAATTCCTGTTACACGAAAACCATGATCGGAATCTCGAAACTGTACTGCGGGGCGGTGGAGCCGGGGGACGTCCTCCGGTACAGGAGGGAGTCCGCCATTCTCCCGTCTCATCTTCTCCAGTTCTCGAGGGACAAGAAGCCGGTTGTCGTCTGGAACATGACCCGGCGGTGCAACCTGAAATGCATCCACTGCTACGCGGGTTCTCACGATCGCCTTTATCCGGATGAGCTGACCACCGAAGAGGCGAAAACGATGATCGCGGATCTGGCCGCCTTCGGAGCGCCGGTCCTGCTATTTTCCGGCGGCGAACCGCTGATGCACGCCGACCTGCCCGAGCTGGCGAGGTTCGCCGTGGAGCGGGGGATGCGGGCGGTCATCTCGACGAACGGAACGCGGATCACCGAACAGCAGGCCCGGATCTTCCGGGAAATCGGCCTCTCCTACGTCGGCGTGAGCTTGGACGGCAAGGAGGCGACGCACGACCGCTTCCGGGGGACCTCCGGGGCCTTCGCGTCGGCCATGCGGGGGATCCGGATCTGCCGGGATCTGGGGATCAAGGTCGGCGTGCGCTTTACGATCAACCGGCACAACGCGGCGGACGTCCCGGCGATCTTCGACCTGCTCGAGACCGAGAACATCCCGCGCTGCTGTTTCTATCACCTCGTGTACTCGGGCCGCGGCTCGAAGCTGATCGGGGAGGATCTCTCGCACGACGAGACGCGAAAGCTGCTTGACCTGATCATGGACCGGACCAGGGATCTGTTCGACCGGGATCTGCAAAAGGAGATCCTTACCGTGGACAATCACGCCGACGGACCCTACGTTTATCTTCGCCTGCTTAAAGAGAACCCGGATAGGGCGGCGGAGGTCCTGGAACTCCTCCGGATGAACGAGGGGAACAGCTCCGGACACGGGATCGGCTGCATCAGTTGGGACGGAGAAGTCCACCCGGACCAGTTCTGGCGGGGGATCTCGTTCGGAAACGTCCGGAAGCGTCCCTTCAGCGAAATCTGGACGGATCAGGCCAACCCGCTGTTGATGCAGCTCAAGGACAAAAAACCGCATGTCACGGGTCGCTGCGCGACCTGCCGCTGGCTCGACGTCTGCGGCGGCAATTTCCGCGCCCGCGCCGAAGCCGTCACGGGAGACATCTGGGCTCCCGATCCGGCCTGTTACCTGACCGATGCGGAGATCGCGAGCGGCGGGTCACGTGAAAGGTAAAAGGGGGAGTAGACAACCCCGATTTTTTCGTGAAAGGAGCAGAGGATGCAATTTCCCGATTATCGGCCGAGAAGGCTGAGGAAGAACGAGAATTTCCGGAGGTTGATCCGCGAGACCAAGCTCTCGGTGGACAACCTGATCTATCCGATGTTTGTGGTGCCGGGGCAGAAGGTCAAAAAACCGATTGCGTCGATGCCGGGGAACTTTCAGATGTCCGTCGATCACATCGTCCGGGAGGCGGCGCGGATGAAGGAGCTGGGGATCCCCGCGGTTCTGCTCTTCGGGATTCCCGAGAAGAAGGACGAGATCGCCTCCGGGGCGCTGGCGAAGGACGGGATCGTCCAGCGGGCGATCCGGGCGATCAAGGAGAAGGTTCCGGAGATCCTGGTCGTCACGGATGTCTGTCTGTGCGAATACACGAGCCACGGTCACTGCGGGATGATCGAAAAGGGCGAGGTGGACAACGACATGACCCTGGAGGTTCTGGCGGAGCAGGCCGTTTCCCATGCGAAGGCGGGCGCGGACATGGTCGCCCCGTCGGCGATGATGGACGGCCAGATCGGTGCGTTGCGCGAGGGGTTGGACGAGGCGGGTTTCGATGCCGTTCCGATCATGGCCTACTCGGCCAAATACGCCTCCTGCTTCTACGGGCCGTTCCGGGAAGCGGCGGAGAGCGCCCCCTCCTTCGGGGACCGGAGGGCGTACCAGATGGATCCGGCCAACAGCGACGAGGCGATGCGGGAAATCACGCTCGACGTCGAGGAGGGGGCGGACATCATCATGGTGAAGCCTGCCCTGGCCTACCTCGATGTCATCCGCCGGGTGAAGGAAGAGTTCGATCTGCCGCTGGCCGCCTACAACGTCAGCGGGGAGTTCGCGATGGTCAAGGCGGCGGCGCAGATGGGCTGGCTCGACGGTGAGCGGGCGATGATGGAATCGCTGACGGCGATCCGGCGCGCCGGGGCGGACATGATCATCACTTACTTCGCTCCCGAGGCGGCGCTGATTTTGGGAAAATAGATACGCCGGTTGTCATTCCCGCGCCGTTCAATGTATTATGGGAATGTATTCCGGGGACACATTCCGATCCCTTTGGATCTGGGGACACCTTGCGGCAGGTGTCCCCGCATGTCCCCGATGCCTTGCGGCTTCAAGGATATCGGGGGTCTTGCATCAGGTCGTTTTTGAACAGCTCGGAAATAGTCAACGTATGAGTGGAAAAAATTCGCATACTTTGCCCCATACGCTCCGGATGGTCGCCTGGGAGGTGACACGGAGCTGCAACCTCGCCTGCGTGCATTGCCGTGCCTCGGCCGTAAGCGGACCCTACGAGGGGGAGCTCATTACGGAAAAATGCCGGCAACTGCTCGATGAAATCGCGGCTGTCGGAGAACCGGTCATTATCCTGACGGGCGGCGAGCCGCTGTTGCGCCCCGACATCTATGAGATCGCCGCCTATGGGGATCGAAAGGGGCTGCGGATGGTCCTGGCGACGAACGGGACCCTGGTGAATGAAAAGGTTGCGGTGAAACTGATTGGTTCAGGGATCCGGCGGGTGAGCGTCAGTATCGACGGCCCGGATACGGAAAGTCATGATGCCTTCCGTGGTGTTCCCGGGGCCTTCGCGGGCGCAATGACGGGAATCGCGGCGATGAAGCGGGCGGGTTTGGAATTCCAGATCAACACGACGATTACCCAGGCGAATCTTATGCAGATCCGGCAGATCCACGATCTGGCCCACGATCTCGGCGCGGCGGCGCACCACATTTTTCTTCTCGTCCCGACCGGGCGGGGAAAGGAGTTGGCCGACCAGGCGATCAGCGCCCTTGAGTATGAAGAGACGCTCGACTGGTTCTATGAGGCGGAGTTGAGCTGCACGATGCAGCTCAAGGCGACCTGCGCGCCGCATTACCACCGGATTCTTCATCAGCGGCGCAACGAAAGTCATGGCGCGGGCGGAAACGCTTTGAGACCGGTATCCGTTGCCGCGGCGGCGGGCAAGCAGCCGGCGGTGGGGGAAGGGGGGCATCCGCTCCACGCTGTGACCCGCGGATGCCTGGGGGGAAGCGCCTTCTGCTTCATCTCCCACAGGGGCCAGGTCCAGCCCTGCGGATATCTGGAGCTCGACTGCGGCCGGGTGACCGAGAGGGGATTTTCCGAGATCTGGAATGAATCGAAGATTTTTCAGGATCTCCGGGACCTCAGCCGCTACGAGGGGAAGTGCGGCCGCTGCGAATTCATCCGGGTCTGCGGCGGCTGTCGGGCCCGCGCCTACGAAGCGACGGGAAATTACCTGGCCGAGGAGCCGCTGTGCATCCATGAACCCTTGAAGAAACAGGGCAATCCATCATATAGTGGCAAGCCCCGCGGAGCTGATGGGCATCTTTCGGGGACTACATCCGGAAATTCATAAAAGGAGATACGATACATGATGTTCAGATTCTGGAGTGCGGTGGCGGTTGTCCTTCTGACGGCCGGCCTGGCGTGCGGTGCCGGATCGGATTTGGGTGGTCTGGACAAGGATGCAAACGGGACCCTGGATCGGAAGGAAATCCAGGCGGGGACGGAAAAGGCCTTCCCGGGATACGACCGGGACGGCAACGGCAGCCTGGACCGCACCGAGTTCGAGGCGGCGGGGGGAACCGTCGCCCGGTTCATGGAGATCGACAGGAACAAGGACGGCCGGATCGACCTCAAGGAATTCAGCGAAGCCACCCAAAGGCGATTCAAGGCAATCGACCGCAACCGCGACGGCCGGATCGACATGCAGGAGCTCAAATCGCGCCAGGCGCCGATCGAGAACCCGATGTTCATCTTTCATTTCTGAGCGGCCGGAACGAGAGATGGACGAAATCGACCGGAAACTTTTGAATCTCATCCAGCAGGATTTCCCGATCGAGGAAGAGCCTTTCGCGGCGGTGGGCGCTCAACTCGGAATCGACGAGACGGAAGTCCTGAAACGAATCGCGAGTCTGAAGGCCCAGGGAATCATCCGGCGGATCGGGGCCGTCTTTGACCTCCGGAAGCTCGATTTCGTCAGCACCCTCTGCGCCGCCCGCGTTCCCGCAAAAAAAATGAAGATCTTTGTGGCGGCGGTGAACGCCCATCCCGGGGTGACGCACAATTACCGGCGGGACGATGAATACAACGTCTGGTTCACGCTGATCACACCCGGCGAGGAAGAGCTGGCGGCGGCCCTGGCGGGGATCAAACGGGAGACGGGGATCGACGACATCCTGAGCCTGCGCGCGACGCGGATCTTCAAGATCAACGCCCGCTTCGATGTGTGAGGAATGGAGATGGAAGAGAAGAAACGTCCCAAACTGGTCCTGGTCGACGGAAGCAACTACCTGTTTCGGGCCTTCTACGCGATCCGGGAGCTCTCCAACTCCAAAGGGTTTCCCACGAACGCGATCTACGGCTTTACAACCATGCTGATGAAGCTGCTGCGCGACCTGGAGCCCGACTACATGGCCGTCGCCTTCGACGTCAAGGGGCCGACGTTCCGGCACGAGGCCTTTACGGAATACAAGGCGACGCGGCGGGCGATCCCGGAAACGCTGATCCCCCAGATCCCGTTCGTCAAGGAGATCGTCCGGGGGTTTTCCATCCCGGTCCTGGAACAACAGGGGATCGAGGCCGACGACATCATCGGTACGATCGCCCGCCGGCAGGCCGAGGCGGGGATGGCGGTCGTCATCGTCTCCGGGGACAAGGACATGATGCAGCTCGTTTCTCCGGAGATCCGGATGGTCGACACGATGAAGGAGAAGACCTACGACATCGCCGCCGTAAAGGAGCGTTTCGGCGTCGGACCCGAGCAGGTCGTGGAGATCCTCGGATTGATGGGGGATGCCTCCGACAACATTCCCGGCGTTCCCGGCATCGGCCCCAAGGGAGCGCTGCGGTTGATCGAGCAGTTCGGCTCCATCGACGAGATCCTCGCCCACCCGGAGAGCATCCACAACGCGAAAACCCGCGAGGCGATCCAGCGGAATTCGGAACAGGCGAGATTGAGCCGCGAGCTGGCGCAGATCCGGACCGACGCGGAGTTCGACTTCGACCTGGAAGCCTGTCGTCGTCGGGAACCCGACCGCGACCGCCTGATGTCGCTCTTCAAGGAATTTGAATTCTCGTCGTTGCTTCAGGAGCTGAAGATCAAAGAGGAAGACGCGGCCCGGGACTACCGGATTGTCCGGACGCTGGAGGAGTTGGAGGCGCTTGCGGCAAGACTCCGGGAGCGGAAGGCGTTCTCGGTCGATCTTGTTCTGTCCGCGCCGGAGGCGATGCGCGCCTCTCTCGTGGGGATCGCCCTGTCCTGCGATCCGGGCGAGGCCTTTTATGTTCCGCTCGCTCATGAGGACGATCCGCCGCAATTGCCGACCGATCGGGTCTTCAAGGCCATCGGGCCTTTTCTGGCCGATCCGGCGGTTTCGAAACACGGCCACGATCTGAAGAGCGCCCTGATCGCGCTTTCCGAATGCGGTGTGCCGCTCCGGGGCCTCGGTTGCGATACGATGCTGGCCGCCTACCTGCTCAATCCCGCGAAACACAGCTTCGATCTGGCCGAAACGGTTCTCGATCAGCTCGGCCAGCGGATTCCCGCCGAGAAGGAGATGGTCGGCAGCGGCGCCAAGATGCTCTCCTTCTCCCGCCTTTCCATCGGGAAAACGGCGGATTACGCGTGCCGTCGCGCCGACGCGGTGATGGAACTGGCCGCGGATCTTGCCGGCAAGATCATGACGACGGGTCTCGATGAGCTGTTCCGGGATGTGGAGATGCCCCTCGTTTCGATCCTTGCCGGGATGGAGCGCCACGGGGTTCTGCTCGATCTTGCGCTGCTCCGGTCGATGTCACGGGAAATCGAGCAGCTTATGGCCCTTTCCGAGGAGAAGATCCACCGCCTGGCCGGGGAAAAATTCAACATCAATTCCCCGAAGCAGCTCCAGGCCGTCCTCTTCGAAAAGCTGGAACTCCCGCGGGGCCGGAAAATCAAGGAGGGGTACTCCACGGACGTGGATGTATTGACCTTTCTCGCCAAAGAACACGAGCTACCCGCGGAGATTCTCGCATACCGGGGCATGGCCAAGCTCAAATCGACCTACATCGACGCCCTGCCGGAGATGGTTCATCCCCGGACGGGAAGGATCCACACGACCTACAATCAGACCGTAACGGCGACGGGACGCCTCTCCAGCAGCAACCCGAACCTCCAGAACATCCCGATCCGCACCCCCGAAGGCCAGCGGTTGCGCGCGGCCTTCATCCCCGCGCCGGGCCAGCTTTTCCTCTCTGCCGACTATTCGCAGATCGACCTCCGGGTACTGGCCCATTACTCCCGGGACCCGGCGCTCATCGCTGCCTTCCGCGCCGGCCAGGACATCCACAGCCAGACCGCGGCCGAGATCTTCCGGGTCAACCCGGCGCTCATCACCAAGGAGATGCGGCGGGTGGCCAAGACCATCAACTTCGGCATCGTCTACGGCATGAGCGCCTTCGGCCTCGCCAGCCAGCTCAACGTAAGCCGCAAGGAGGCAGGGGTCTTCATCGACCGCTACTTCGCCCACTACCAAGGGATCAGGCAGTTCATGACCGCCATCGTCGAGCAGGCCCGGCGGGACGGCTATGTCACCACCCTCCTCAATCGCCGCCGGCTGCTGCCGGAGATCAACAGCCCGAACAAGATGCGCCGCGAGTTCGCCGAGCGCACCGCGATCA
>DIKL01000120.1:0-357 GCA_002424545.1 Syntrophaceae bacterium UBA5619 | reverse complement strand
ACGATGAACTGGTCTTCGAGGTGCCCGCAGCGGAGGTGGCCCAGACCAGCGCGGTGGTAAAAAAGGCCATGGAAACGGTGCTGGCCCTCGACGTGCCGCTCACCGTCAATCTGGCCACCGGCGACAACCTGGCCGCCGTGTAACGGCGCAAATGGCGGCGCCGCGACACGAAGAAAATCCCCGCCGCCGGCGCCCATTTCCCGCTTCCCAAACCCCGCCGCCGCTTCTATAATGCAGGGCCATGCACCAATTTGTCACCCGTCCCCGACCCTTCCCTCTCCTTGCCTGCCTGCGTCTGGCGGCGCGGAGCATGCTGCCGTTGCTGCTGCTCTTCCCCCTCGCCGCCTGCGTTGCTGT
>DIKL01000001.1:22852-25836 GCA_002424545.1 Syntrophaceae bacterium UBA5619 | reverse complement strand
CAGCGCCGCCCCGCGCGTCGTGAGGACCGCCCGGAAAAGGGGGGTTTCCACAACCACATCCCGTTCCGTTCCGGTTGCGGCCGTCGCGGCCGTCAGACGGCCCGCCGTTTCCGGCTGAAGCGATGCTACCGGCGCGGTTGCGGTTGCGGTCGTCGATTCAGGGGCCGGTTTGGCGGCCTGCGGGGCGACGGCGGCCTGCTGCTGAGGCGCGGGCTCCGTCTTGACGGGCGGCTTGACGAAAAAGTTCTGATAAATCAACAATACGATGATCGACAGGACAACGGCGAGAAGGGTTCTCTTGTCCATTCATACCTCCAGAAGATCTCTATTTTTTCATTTCACCGGGTCGTACCCGCCGGTGTGCAGGGGGTGGCAGCGAAGAATCCGCTTCACCCCAAGGAATGCCCCCTTGAAGGGGCCGTAACGGCGCACCGCGTCGATTGTGTATTCGGAACAGGTTGGGTAATAACGGCAACAGGGCCCCAGGAAGGGCGCTATGCCGATCTGATAGACCCGGACCAAGATCACGAAAACGTTTCCCAATACCCGCATGGTTGGATTTTCAGACATCGGTTCCATGGCTCAGGCGGCTCAGCAACTCCGCGCAAACATCCCCGTACATGAGAGGCAATATCCCCTTCTTGGCGATGATTACGATGTCCTGGGAGGCGGGAAGCCTGGATTTGTTCAATCGGAAAAACTCGCGCAAAATTCGCTTGATCCTGTTTCTCTGTACGGCATTCCCCGTTTTCTTGCTGACCGTTATGCCCAGTCTTCTGATTCCCTGCTGGTTCGCCAGCGTGATGACGGTGAAACGCTTCGAGTATGTTCGCACCCCTTGTTCATAGATTCGTAAATAATCCTGCCGTTTCCGGATGCGTTCCTCCCTGCCAAAGGTTTGGGATTCCATGCCGAACCGCCCCTTTCCCGGGGCCTCACCGGCCCGCCCTTGGCCCACCCTCGGAAAATTATACCGCCAGTCTCTTCCTGCCCTTGGCCCGCCTGCGGCTGAGGACGTCGCGTCCGCCGCGGGTAGCCATCCGGACGAGGAACCCGTGGGTACGCTTCCGCTTGGTGTTGCTGAACGTGGTCAATGTTTTTTTCATCGTCTCAAACCCCGGTTGAAATTAATAAGTCGTCCCATAAACCATAGCGACGGTTGTTTGTCAAGGCAAAATCGGGCAAAATCCGGAGGGTGGAATAGGGAAGGTGATCAAAGATTCGGGAACGTTAAATCATGGGATTGGGTTTGACAACAGAAACCAGGCGTGTTAGCAAAATACACAGCTGATGAAAGATCCCGGGAGATTCTCGGCCTGTGGGTCGATCCGGGATGCGCGGGCGGGGACGAAAGAGGATTGAATTCCCCGAATATCGTTTGGGGAATGTGGGTGGCGGCGTTTGCGCGACCGGAACGGTGCGGTCATTCTTGAAGGGAGAAATGCTATGAAGAAAATAATGATTTTCGTCGTTTTGGCCCTTTTTGCGGTTCCCTGTGCGTTCGCGGCGGCGCCGGGGCAGGCTCTGGTGGAAAAGGCAAAGGCGGAAGGGAAGGTGACGTTTTATGCCAACATCACCTCCGTGGAACCGATTCTGGATGATTTTGCAAAGCGGTACGGCATCAAGGCGGAATATACACGCCTTTCAACCACCAAGTTTATCGCGACGATCATGACGGAACACTCGGCGGGCAAGCTCACGGCCGACGTTCTGCAGGCGCCGATGCCGGTCCTTGAATTTCTGATGGGGAAGGGCGTTTTGGCGTCATACGTGTCTCCCGCCGCGTCCGGATATCCGAAATGGGCGAACAAGGACGGCAAGATCCAGAGCTTCGGCATCGAATATGCCGCCCTGATCTACAACAAGGAGCTGGTCAAACCGGCCGATGTCCCCAAAAAGTATGAAGATCTGGCGGACCCGAAGTGGAAGGGGAAAATCGTCATGGCCGATCCCTCCTCCCATCCGACGACGATCTCCTGGCTTGTCGGACTGAAGGAAAACGTGATCAAATCGGAAGCGGAATGGATGAAGTTCCTCAAGGGGCTGGCCGCCAACAAGCCGATGTTCGTCGCCTCTTTCGGTCCCACGCCGGCCCCGATCGAGAGCGGCGAGAAGTGGATCGGCATCTCGATGCCGAAATACATCATCACCAAGGCGCCCGCGCCGCTGGATTGGGCGCAGGTGTCCCAGCCGATGATGGGCACCCCCCGCGGGATGGCGATTACGGCCGGCGCGCCTCATCCCAATGCCGCGCGGCTGTTCGAGGATTACTGGTTGTCCCAGGACGCCATGAAGATCATGGCCGAGAAGGTGGGCGAATATGTTCTCGCGCCGGGCATCTACCCCCCGATCGCCGGCATCGACAAGGCGAAGGTCATCCCGATCCGCGAACTGTCGGACGACGAGATCAAGAAGTGGGGGGGCGAGTTCAAGAAAATTTTCGCGGCGCCGTAACCTTATCCATCAAAATCCTTTTCGCCGTCTTTCCGTTTCGGGATCGCATCGCCGCGGTCCCGGAACCGAAAGCCGGCTTCAGGTCGCCACTATGGAAATCCGCATCAAGGGCCTCAACAAGAACTATTACTCGGAAGGAAAGACGATCAAGGCGCTCGATCAGGTTGATTTGACCATCCCGGCCAACCGGATCTTCACGCTGCTGGGTCCGAGCGGCTGCGGCAAGACCACGTTGCTGCGCTGCATCGTCGGTTTGGAGATGCCCGACACGGGAGAAATCAAGATCGGGGATGAGGTGGTCTTCTCGACGGAAAAGGGCATCTACGTGCCGCCCGACCGGCGGGGGCTGGGGATGGTTTTCCAGACCTACGCCATCTGGCCGCACATGAACGTCTTCGACAACGTGGCCTATCCGCTCCAGACCCGCAACGAGCCCAAAGAGGAGATCGTCCGCAAGGTCGCCAAGACGCTTCATTTCGTTCAGCTCGACGGATTCGAAAACCGGCCGGCGACGAAGCTCAGCGGCGGGC
>DIKL01000001.1:0-22827 GCA_002424545.1 Syntrophaceae bacterium UBA5619 | reverse complement strand
AGGTGATCCTCTTCGACGAGCCCCTCTCCAACCTCGACGCCAAGCTTCGGGAGGAGACGCGAAAGGAGTTGCGCGCCTTTCTCACCGAACTCAAGATTACCGCGGTTTACGTAACCCACGACCGGATCGAGGCGCTGTCTTTGTCGGACACGGTTGCGGTGATGAAAAGCGGCCGCATCGTCGAGATGGGGACGCCCTGGGAGATCTATTTCGACTCGGACCGGCGGTTTGTGGCGGATTTTATCGGTCGGGCGAACTTTATCGAGGGCCGGGTGGCGGCGGTGGGGGAGAACGAGACCACCGTCGATTCGGCGATCGGCGTCATCTGCTGCGAAAAGAAGATCAACGCCCCGCCCGGTATGGCGGTCACGGTGTGCATCCGCCCGGAATTCATCCGCGTTTTGGATGGAGACGGGCAGGTCGGGCGGAACATCTTTCGGGGGAAAGTGGCATCGCTGGTTTTCGTCGGCGACGCCTACGAGGGAGAGATCCGGGTCGGGGAGACCCTGCTGATCTTCCGGATCGAGCCGACCACCGCCGTCCGGGAGGGGGGAGAGATTTCCCTGCACTTTGATCCGCGTCACTGCTCGATCCTGCTGAATTAAAGGTTGGATGTGATGAAAAAGAGCGGAACGACGCTGACACCAGGCCTGATCGCGATTGTCGGATTCCTCACGGTCTGTCCCGTCGTCATGCTCATCCTGGGAAGTTTCAGCGAGGGGCTCGACGCCTTCGGAACGTTCACGCTTTCGAAGTACGTCAAGGCCTACACCGACCCCGCCTTCGCCGAGATCCTCTTCAACACGGCGGTCTTCACGATCGGGTCCGCGATCGTTTCCACGCTCCTGGCATTGTTTCTGGCGTACCTGAACACCCGGACGAACATTCCGTTCAAGTTCATGTTCCGGATCATTTCACTGATCCCGATGATGATTCCGCACATCCTGTTCGCCGTGAGCTGGGTGCTGCTGCTGAACCCGTCCAACGGCATGATCAACCTCTTCCTGCGGCAGGTCTTCGGCTGGGAGGGGGCGGCGTTCAGCATCTACACGCTCCAGGGGATGATCCTCGTGGAGGGACTTCTCGATCTGCCGATCGCCTATCTGGTCATCGCCCCGGCGATGTCGGCCTTCGACGTCGCTCTCGAGGAGTCGTCCAAGGTTTGCGGAGCCTCGAACCTGCGGACTTTGTTCCGGATCACGCTGCCGGTTCTCCGGCCGGCGATTCTGGCCGCGGCCACGCTCGTCATTGTCCGGAGCCTGGCCTCCTTTGCCGTTCCGTCGGTGATCGGCATGCCGGGACGGATCTACGTGCTGGCGACCCACATCTACCGCGTCGTCGCGACCGGCTATGTCACGGACTACGGGCTGGCGGCGGCGGTGGGGATGAGCGCGCTGGCCGCCTCGATCACGCTGATCTTTCTATACCGTCACCTGACGCGGGAAGGGGAGAAATACGTCACCATCTCCAGCCGGGGCTACCGCCCGACCGTCATCGACCTCAAGGGGGGTCGTTATCCCCTTTTCGGGATCGTCGCGCTGCTCTCTTTTGTGCTGATCGTTCTGCCGGTTCTGGTTCTCTTCTACACCTCCGTCGTTCCCTACTCGATGGTTCCAAGCGCGAAGGCCTTCGCGATGATGAGCTGGAAACACTGGATCGCGGTCCTCAAGGACCCCGTTTCGCTGCTGTCGCTGAAGAACAGCCTCTACTTGGGCATCGGCGGGGCGACGCTGGGGATCGTTCTCTCCTTTTTCGTGGCCTATGTCATCGTCAAGGTCCGCTCGAAGGCCTCCGGCTTTCTCGAATCGCTGAGCTTCCTCTCTTTTTCGTTCCCGGGGATCGTCGTCGGGATCGGCTTCATGTGGTTCTTCGTCCGGACGCCGCTGTACGCGACGATCTGGGCGCTGCTGATCGGCTACATCGCGACCTACCTGCCCTACGGGATCCGGCCGTTGACCAGCGCCTTCGTCCAGATCCACAGCCATCTCGAGGAGTCCTCTCGGGTGTGCGGCGGCGGAGCGCTCTATACGATGCGGCGGATCGTTATTCCGCTGCTGGTCCCGGGGATCGTTTCCGGTTGGATCCTGATGGCGACGATGTTCGTCCGCGAGCTGAGCCTCTCGGTCGTCCTCTCCCGGCCGGGGACGGAGGTTTTGGCCGTCCAGATCCTCCGCTTCTCCGAAGACGGCCTCTGGGGGCGGCTCTCCGCGCTGGGGATCATCATGATCTTCATCTCGACGGCCCTTGTCACGATCGTCTCCGGGATCGGCCAGAAACTTACAAAGGTGGATAAATAGACGGGAAGACGCATGTCTCCGGCGCCTCGATTTTCTTGTCATGCCTCGGGAATTGTGAAAGAGTGCTTTCCCGGGAGGAGGGGGTGAATGGGGACGTTCCGTTTGGTCAGCGAGTTTCAGCCGCGGGGGGATCAGCCGCAGGCGATTGCCGGCCTCGTCGAAGGACTGGAAAACGGGGATCAGCACCAGGTTCTTCTCGGGGTGACCGGTTCCGGAAAAACCTTCACGATGGCGAACGTGATTGCCGCCGTGAACCGGCCCGCGCTGGTCATCGCCCACAACAAGACCCTTGCCGCCCAGCTCTACGGGGAGTTCAAGACCCTCTTTCCCGAAAATGCCGTTGAATATTTCGTCAGTTACTACGACTATTACCAGCCTGAGGCGTACATCCCCAGCACGGACACCTACATCGAGAAGGACTCCGCGATCAACGAGGAGATCGACAAGCTCCGCCATGCGGCGACCCACTCGCTGCTGGAACGGCGCGATGTGATCATCGTGGCCAGTGTTTCGTGCATCTACGGCCTGGGTTCTCCGGAGGCCTACCAGGGGATGCTGCTGCTCCTCGAGGAAGGGATGGAGATCCCGCGGGACGCGATGTTGGCTCGCCTGGTCGAAATCCACTACGAACGGAATGACATCGATTTCCATCGCGGCACCTTCCGGGTTCGGGGCGACGTCGTCGAAATCTTCCCCTCCTACGAGGAGGAGAAAGTGATCCGCGTGGAGTTATTCGGCGACACGGTGGAGGCGATTTCTCTGGTCGATCCGCTGCGCGGAAGAAAACTGGAGCGGCTGCGGAGAACGGCGATCTATCCCGGAAGCCACTACGTCACCACCCAGGACAACCTGAAGCGGGCGATCGACACGATCCGTAAAGAACTGGGGGAGAGGCTCCGGGAGTTGAAGGCCGAAAACAAGCTGCTGGAGGCGCAGCGGCTGGAGCAGCGAACCCATTTCGATATCGAGATGATCGAAGAGATGGGGTACTGTTCGGGGATCGAGAACTACTCCCGCCACTTGACCGGCCGGAAGCCGGGCGAGCCGCCCCCGACGCTGATGGAATACTTCCCGAAGGACGCCATCGTCTTCATCGACGAGAGCCACGCCACGGTTCCACAGCTCATCGGGATGTACCGGGGAGACCGCTCGCGGAAGGAGAACCTCGTGAACTACGGCTTCCGGCTTCCCTCCGCGCTCGACAACCGGCCGCTGCGCTTCGATGAGTTCGATGCCTTTTCGAACCAGCGGATTTATGTCTCGGCGACGCCGGCGGCCTACGAACTGGGAAAGGCCGGCGGCCGCGTCGTCGAGCAGATCATCCGGCCGACGGGGCTCATGGACCCGGAGATCGTCGTGAAACCGGTGACCGGCCAGGTGGATGACCTTCTCGGAGAGATCCGGAAGCGGGCCGAACGGGGCCAGCGGGTTCTCGTTACGACGTTGACGAAGCGGATGGCGGAAAACCTGACGGCGTACTACGAGGGTCTGGAGGTGCGGGTGAAGTACCTCCATTCGGACATCCATACGCTGGAACGGGTCGAGATCATCCGCGACCTCCGGATGGGTGAATTCGACGTGCTGATCGGCGTAAACCTGCTGCGGGAAGGGCTCGACATCCCGGAGGTTTCGCTGGTGGCGATCCTCGACGCCGACAAGGAAGGTTTTCTCCGTTCCGAACGATCGCTGATCCAGACGAGCGGCCGCGCGGCCAGGAACGTGGAGGGGCAGGTGATCATGTACGCCGATACGGTGACCGGCGCCATCCGGGCGTGTCTCGATGTCACCCGGCGCCGGCGCAAGATCCAATCCCGGTACAACGAGGAGCACGGGATCACGCCCGAGAGCATCAAGACGGAAATCCATCATATTCTCGGTTCGGTCTATGAGGCCGATTATGTGACCGTGCCCGCCGCGGTTTCGGAAGAGGCGGCGGCCTACGCCTCCGAAAAAGAGCTTCCCGTCGTGATCCGGAATCTCAAGGAGGAGATGAAACAGGCGGCCAAGGCGCTGGAATTCGAAAAGGCGGCCCTGCTGCGCGATCGGATCCGCGATCTGTCCAAGTTGATGCTGGAGATGGGGGGCGGGGGATAGGCGAAATGACCGGCAAGAAAGAGATTCGCAAGAGAATCCTTCAATTGCGAAACGCGATGACGCCGGAAGAGATCGCGACGAAGAGCGACGAGATCGTCCGGCGTCTCACCGGTCTTCCGGAGATCCGCGAAGCCTCCGTTCTGATGGTTTTCCTGAGCTTTGGGAGCGAGGTTCGGACCGATGGGATCATCCGCTGGGGATGGGAGAATGGAAAGCGGATCGTCGTTCCCCTCTGTTTCCCGGAAGACCGGAGGCTGATGCCGTGTCTGCTGTCGGATTTTTCGGAATTGGAAACCGGTCATTATGGGATACGCGAACCGAAGGCGGGGCTGGTGCGGGCCGTCCCGGCCGGCCAGGTTGATGTGGTTCTGGTTCCGGCAGTCGCCTTTGACCGGCGCGGCCACCGGGTGGGCTACGGCGGCGGCTACTACGACCGCTTTCTGCCGGAGGTCCCCAAAGGGGTGAGAATCGGTGTGGCCTTCTGCTGCCAGATCATCGACGATATCCCGGCGGATCCCCAGGATATCCCGGTGAAACGGATCGTGACGGAGGAAGAGATCATCTCCCCGTCCTTTCCCGCCGGGCGACCTTCCTTGCCGAACAGTGCAGCCATGAGCAAACAGAATTGTCCTTGACAGCGCGTCGGGATCGGGGCAAGATGCCGCGCATTTTGATGGACGCATTGCCGTCTTTGAACGGGAGCGCCCGATTTTATTTGGCGTGAGGGGAAGCATGGAGGAAAACATTCAAGGGATGGAAGAGGGGGGAGGCGAGAAGAGTTTCGCCGAACTGCTGAACGAAAGCGGGATGGAGCAGGGTTGGCTGAAGCCGGGCCAGCGCGTGGAGGCGATGATCGTCAAGATCACCCCGGAATGGGTGTTCATCGACGTGGGCGGGAAACACGAGGGGTATCTGGATCGGCGCGAATTTCTCGACGCGGAGGGGAATGTGACGGTCAAGGAGGGAGGGACCATCCGGGCCTATTTCCTGTCGTCCCAGCACAACGAAAAACGGTTCACGATCAAGGTCAGCAGCGGCGAGGCGAGCCGGACTTTTCTCACGGATGCGGCGAACAGCGGAATTCCCGTGGAGGGGCTGGTCGAAAAGGAGGTCAAGGGCGGTTTCGAGGTCCGTGTCGCCGGAGACGTCCGAGGGTTCTGCCCCTTCTCGCAGATGGGGCTTTTCCGTGTGGCGGCGCCGGCGGACTGGATCGGGAAACGGCTGAGCTTCCGGATCATCGAGTACGGAGAACGGGGCCGAAATGTCGTCGTCTCGCACCGGGCCATCCTTGAAGAGGAGCAGGCCAAGCAAAAGGAAGCCTTGAAGGAGAAGCTCCGCGAGGGGATGACGGTGAAGGGAACGGTGGTATCTCTCCAGAAGTTCGGGGCCTTCGTCGACCTCGGCGGCATCCAGGGGCTCATCCCCATCTCCGAGATTGCCTGGGAACATGTGGGCGATATCGCGGAAAGGCTGGCCGTCGGCCAGGAGATCGAGGCGGCTATTCTCAGGCTGGACTGGGAGAAGGACCGGATTTCCCTCAGCCTGCGGTCGAACCTTCCCGATCCGTGGGAGAGGGTCGCGGCGGAGTTTCCCGAAGGATCGAGCTTCACGGGAACCGTGGCTCGCCTGACCAAGTTCGGCGCGTTCGTGACGCTGATCCCCGGTGTGGACGGCCTGATCCATATTTCCCGGCTGGGTCGCGGGAAGCGGATTACCCACCCGTCGGAGGTGCTGACGGAAGGGCAGGCGATTCAGGTGAAAATCGAAAAGATCGACCGGGACGCCAAACGCATTTCGCTTGCGCCGGTCGGGGATGCCGACGGAGAAGAGGCGGAGGAATTGGTTGATTTTCAGCAGTATGTCGGGAAGGCCCCCAGCTCCTTCGGTTCCCTCGGTGAAGCCCTACAGAAGAAACTACGCGCACAAAAAGGGGATTGACCGTCAGGCCATGACCGACGATCTGGAAACGAAGCTTCGCAATGCCCCCCGCGGTCCAGGCGTTTATCTGATGAAGGACGGGTCCGGGGAGATCCTCTACGTGGGGAAGGCCAGGGACCTCAAGGCGAGAATTCGGGCCTACTTTGCCCGAACCGATACGCGGGCGATGATTCCCTTCCTCGTTTCGCGGATCCGGGATATGGAGTTTATCCTCACCGGAACGGAAAAAGAGGCGCTGATCCTCGAGAACAACCTGATCAAGCAGCACCGGCCGCGCTACAACGTCGATTTCCGGGACGACAAGTCCTACTACAACATCCGGATCGATCCGTCCGAATCCTTTCCCCGCTTCCAGCTCGTGCGCCGTCCGAAAAAAGACGGCGCACGTTATTTCGGGCCCTACCCCTCCGGCGGGGCCGCCAAGGAGACCCTCCGCTTTCTGCAGACGATCCTTCCCCTCCGGATCTGTCGGGATCGGGAGTTGAAGGCGCGACGTCGTCCCTGTCTCGAATATGAGATCGGTCGCTGTTCCGCCCCCTGCGTCGGCCGAATCGGGCTCTCCGAATATCTGCATCTGGTGAAGGACGGCATCGCCTTTCTGGAGGGCCGGGAGAGGGCGCTGATCAGCGATCTCCGAAGCCGGATGAGCGGGGCGGCGGAAGATCTCCGTTTCGAGGAGGCCTCCAGATTGCGGGATCGGATCGCGGCTCTCGAGGAGACCCTGGAGAGGCAGCGGATCGTTTCGATGACCGGCCGGAACCGGGATGTTTTCGGCTTCTGCCGGGAGGGGGATATGACGCAGATCGCGCTCCTCCTCGTCCGCGGCGGACGAATGATCGGCCAGAAGACCTTTCCGGTGATCCGGCTTCCGGCCGAGACCGGAGAGATCCTCTCCTCGTTGCTGATGCGCTATTACGACGGCGTCGCGGATATCCCGGACGAGGTTGTCGTGCCGGTGGCGTTGGAGGACGGCGCGATTCTGGCGGAGTGGCTTACGGAAAAGAAGGGGAGGGGGGTCCGTTTCGTTTGTCCGAAACGGGGCGAAACGCTCGCCGTCGTCGGGATTGCCGCGCGAAATGCGGAAAACGCCCTCAAGACATCGCGGCTTGCCGCCGAACGCCCGGCGGAAGCGCTGGGCTTGCTCCGCGAAAAGCTCAAGCTTCGGAAGCTCCCCCGGCGGATCGAGTGTTTCGATATTTCCAATATCGGCGGCAGATATGCCGTCGGTTCCCTGGTGACTTTTACGGACGGCGTTCCCGCGAAGGGGGGATACCGCCGTTTCCGGGTCCGGACGGTTTCCGGCGCCGACGATTACGCGATGATGTACGAGGTCTTGAAACGACGATTTGCAAAAAAAGAAAATCTCCCGGACCTGGTCATCGTGGACGGGGGAAAGGGACAGCTTGGCGTTGCTCTCGCGGTCCTGAAGGATCTGGCGATCGACGGGGTGGAGGTGCTCGGACTGGCCAAGGAGCGGGACGACGCGCGGCGGAAAGTCGCCGATCTTGCGGCGGATCGTCTGCTTGCGGAGGGAAAGCCGCAAGGCGCGCCGGATGGGGGCCGGACTGTTTACAGACTCACTCCGGAGATAGACGAAAGGGGCGACGCCCGATCCGCCGTCGCCGGCCGGGGCGGCCGGACGGACACGCCCGGAAAGATCGAAGACCGTGTCTATCTGCCGGGCCGCAAAGATCCCGTCTACCTATTCCGGTGGCCCGCGGTCCTCTTTCTCCTGCAGCGGGTCCGCGATGAGGCTCACCGTTTCGCCGTTTCTTACCACAGGAAAATCCGGGAAAAGGGGGAACTACAATCGTTCCTGGACCGGATCCCCGGTATCGGCGCGAAGCGGAGAAAGTCCCTGCTGATCTCTTTGGGCGACCTCGAACGCATCCGGGTCGCATCCGTCAGCGACTTACGGCAGGTCGAGGGCATCGGCGGAGAGATGGCCGGCCGAATCCGAAGGTTCCTGGACGGAGAACCGCTGTGAAAATCTTCATCGCCTCTTTTTTGTTCGTGGTCCTGGCCGAGATGGGGGATAAGACGCAGTTGCTGGCGATGGCCTTTGCCTGCCGTTATCCGGCGAAGACGGTCCTCGCCGGGGTCCTTGTCGCCACCTTGGTCAATCACCTGCTCGCGGTGGTTGTGGGGAGCTGGTTGACGAACATCGTTCCGTTGGATACCATCCAGATCGCCGCCTCCGCCTCCTTCATCCTCTTCGGCCTCTGGACCCTTCGCGGCGATCGACTGGAGGGAGAAGACAAGAAGTTCAAGTTCAGTCCTTTCTGGACGGTGGCCGTCGCGTTCTTCTTCGCCGAAATGGGGGACAAGACGCAGCTTGCGACGGTGGCGCTCGCGGCCAAGTATCAGTCGATCCTCCCCATCTGGATGGGGACGACGGCGGCGATGCTGGTGGCCGACGCGTTCGGCATCATCGTCGGCGTGGTTCTGGGAAAAAAGATCCCGGAACGGTTTCTGAAGTGGTTTGCCGCCGTGATCTTCATCCTCTTCGGGATCATCGGCTTGTACGATTCTCTCCCGGAACGTTTCCTGACACCTCCGGCGATGGCGGCGGGTCTGTTTTTTGTGGTCGCCCTGGCGGTTGTCGTGGCGTGGCAGGGTCGCCGGCGGGAGGACCTCTCCTCATCCTGCTCCTGATCGGACTCGCCGTACGGCGGACCCGGCAACGCAAGGTTCTGTGAACCGGGTTGGATTCCGCGACGGCGCTATCGCCGGAAAACAAGGCGGGGTTTTTACGCGATCCGGGAATCGGATCGCGATTTTCAAAGGACTGACGGCATGATCATCTATCGGGAAAAAGCATTTTATACCTATGGGATTATTTCCTCGATCCTCGGCGAGATCGGTGTTGTCCGGCGGACGGCCGGGAGGTGTTCCCCAATCTGCCGTATTCTGCTTCCGGAGGAGGGACGCCCCATAACCGGGATCATAAAAGATTTTTTCCCTGATGCGGTTCCGGAAAGAGGAGAGGAGGAAATCTGTCGACGGATCCGGGACTATCTTGCAGGAGACGCAATCGATTTCAGATTGGAAAATCTGGATTTCGGAGGCTTGAAAGGATTTTCAAGGCGCGTGCTGACGGCAACCGGGAAGATTCCCCGGGGAAATGTGATGACCTACGGACGCCTGGCGGCAAGCGTGGGGGTTCCATCCGGCGCGAGGGCCGTGGGAAACGCCATGGCCGGGAATCCTTTTCCTCTCGTCATTCCCTGTCATCGCGTGGTCCGAAGGGACGGCTCGCTCGGCGGCTTCGGCGGCGGTCCGGAGATGAAAAAAACCCTTCTTGAACTGGAGGGAGTGGCTTTCGATCCACGGGGACGGGTCCTGCCGGCGCATCTCCTCAAGTGAGAACGGGGATCATCCGGCGGACGACGTTCGTCATCGGGGAACGGGAGGTCAGGCTTTCGACTTACCAACATGTTCGGCGGTGACGGCCAGGTTGTCCCGGTGGATCACTTCGTCGTAGTCCTTGTAGCCCAGAACCTGTTCGATCTTCGCGGTCTTCAATCCCATGATCTTCCGGATCTCGTCGGCGGCGTAGTTGACCAGCCCCTTGGCGATGGTGTTTCCCGCGGCGTCGACGCAACTGACCGGGTCCCCGAGGACGAAATCCCCCTCGACCCGCGTGACACCGGTCGGAAGGAGGCTCTTGCCGTCCCGGAGGAGGGCCTCTTTCGCCCCGTCGTCGACGAAGAGGCGGCCGCGCGAGCGCAGCGTGAAGGCGATCCAGTATTTTCGGCTGTTCAGGTGCTCCGTTTGCGGCAGGAACAGCGTTCCCGTTTCCTTTCCGTCCATGATTTCCTGGAGAACGCCGTTGCGCCGGCCGGGAGCAATGATATAAGGGATGCCGGAGGCGGTGACCTTTTTTGCGGCCTGAACCTTGCTTTTCATGCCGCCCATTCCGACGGGGGTGGCCTCCTCGGTCGCGGCGGCCTCGATCTCGGGGGTGAATTCCGTGACGATGGGGATCAGTTTTGCCTTCTTGGTCTTGGCCGGGTTTGCATCGTAGAGGCCTTCCGTGCTCGTCAAGTTGATGACCAGATGCGCCTCGATGATGTTGGCGACCATCGCGGCCAGGTGATCGTTGTCGCCGAATTTGATTTCGTCGACGGCCACGGTGTCGTTTTCATTGATGATCGTGATGACGCCCCACTCCATCAGGGTGAAGAGGGTGTTGCGGATGTTCAGGAAGCGCTTGCGGTCGGTAATGTCGCTCATCGTAAGAAGGACCTGGCCGACAAAGAGGCCGTGTTTCCCGAACGCATTGGAATACACACGCATCAGTCGTCCCTGACCGACGGCCGCGGCCGCCTGCTTTTGGGGAATGCTCTTCAGTTTTCCTTCGATTCCCAGACGGTGTTTTCCGGAGGCAATCGCGCCGGAGCTGACCAGCACGACCTGGCATCCCCGCTCACGAAGGGCCGCAATGTCACCCACGAGTTGCTCGATGATATTGAGGTCGAGACCGTCCTCGCCCGTCAGAACGGCGCTGCCGACCTTGACAAGAATCTTCCGGACGCCTGCGAGATGTTTCTTGCGTGTCATGATGAAATCTCCTCCGGTGACTTCTATCGTTCTCCCGCATTTCGGGGATCCGGTGCGGCATCGTGTCCCCGAAATGCGGCGGCTTCATGTCCGCGGGGCCTGGGCGGAAATTCGAAAAATCATCTCCCGAAGCAACTGCGGCACGCCCTCCCCCGTCGCCGCGGAAAAAGCAAGTACTTTTATACCTTTCCGGGCAAAAATGTCCATTTCATTTTTCATCTTCTCGCGCGTGGTGGGGAGATCGATCTTGCCGAACGCGACGATCTGCGGCTTATGGAGCATGTCGGCGCTGAAAAGTCCCAGCTCCCGGTTGATCAGTTCGTAGTCGTGCCAGGCTCTCCCGGATGATTCATTTGAGATATCGATAATATGGAGAAGAACGGAGGTTCTCTCGACATGGCGGAGAAATTGCATCCCCATCCCCAGACCCCGGTGCGCCCCTTCGATCAGCCCCGGAATATCGGCGACGACGAACGATTCGTTCTCCCCGTATTGGACCACGCCGAGATGGGGAACCAGCGTCGTGAACGGATAATCGGCGATCTTCGGGCGCGCGGCGGAAACACTGGAGATGAAAGTCGATTTGCCGACATTCGGAAGTCCGATGATTCCCACATCGGCCAGAAGCTTCAGCTCCAGGGCAACCCGGCGTTCCTCGCCCGGGATGCCGGGTTGGGCGAAACGGGGCGTTTGACGCGTCGCCGTGGCAAATCTTGCATTGCCGCGGCCGCCCATGCCTCCCTTGGCGACGATGAATAAGGCGCCGTCTTCGGCCAGATCGACGAGAAGTTCTCCCGTACCGGCGTCCCGGACGATCGTCCCCACCGGGACGACAATCTCCACATCCCTGGCGTCTTTTCCCGTCCGTTTGCTTCCCTCGCCGTGGCCTCCCTGTTTGGCCACGTGGTGCTGGCGGAACTTGAGGTCGAGCAGGGTCCGCCGGCTCAGGGATGCGCGGATGATCACATCTCCCCCCCGCCCGCCATCGCCGCCGTCCGGTCCCCCGTGCGGAACAAACTTTTCCCGCCGGAAGCTGACGCATCCCCGCCCGCCGTCGCCCGCCTTGACGTAAATTTTTGCCTCGTCGATGAATTTCATAGGGGTAGTATGAGCCTTTTTTGTGTGGCGGCGGAGGTTCGAGAAGATGTCATGCGGAGATCGAAAGCGAGACAATTCGCCGCGTATTCGTTGCTTCGGTCGAAGAACAATACGCCCGGCGACTGTGAAATACAACCCGCCGCTCCGTTACCGGGATAACGGCCTGTTGGTGAATATCAATCGGAGATGAATTTTCGGTCCCGACCCCGGCGCTATATCTTGCGCACGTCGACGGCGGCCAGGCCCTTTTGATCCTGCTTGATTGCGAATTCGACCTGGTCTCCTTCGGCAAGACTTCGGAATCCCTCCGCGACGATGGCGGTATGGTGGACAAACACATCATCCCCCGAGCTCCGGGAGATGAAACCGAACCCCTTTTTGTCGTTAAACCACTTGACAACCCCGGTTTCGCGTCCGTTCTCAACCATTTCCCCGTTCTCCTCCTTGAAATCAAAACGCAAAGGCGGTTACGCTGCCGCGTAAACACTGACCTTCTTCCGCTTCTTATCGAGTCGTTCGAATTTTACGAAACCGTCGATCTTCGAAAAAATGGTATAGTCCTTCCCCAGACCTACGTTGTTGCCGGGATGAAACACGGTTCCGACCTGCCGAACGATGATGGTTCCGGCGCTGATCTTTTCGCCCCCGTATGCCTTGACGCCCCGTCTCTGGGAATTGCTGTCTCTTCCATTCCGGGAGCTTCCCTGCCCCTTCTTGTGTGCCATGATGCCTTCCCCCTACATGGATATTTCCCTGATCTTCAGGTTGGTCAACTGTTGGCGATGACCGGTCTTCTTTTGGTAGCCTTTTCGCTTTTTTGTCTTGAAAATGGTAATCTTGTCGCCCAGGGTCTGGGCGAGGATCTCGCCGACCACCTTCGCGCCTTCGACAATGGGCCTGCCGATCCGGATATCATCCTCTTTCCCGACCATCAGGACCTGGTCGAACATGACCGACTCCCCTTTGTCGCCGTTGATCCGCTCGACGGCGATGACATCTCCCTCGGAGACCCTGTGCTGCTTTCCACCCGTTTTGATGACTGCGTACATGGTTTATATCCTCTTGAAAAATTTGACTGCGCACCATAACGAAAAGGAATGACATTTGTCAAGAAAATTTATTATGTGGGGACGCGACGCGGCATGATGTTCACGAAAAAAAATGGCGGTCGGCCGTTTCCGCGAAATCGGCCGGCCGGGTAGCCGTTTTGACGATGCGGATTTTGCGGGTTGTCTCGGGTGAAAAACCGAAGAGCGAGGTCAACATCTCGGCGGGGCGGACCGTCCCCTCCGGGCCGAAATGAACCGCCAGACGGATGCGCCGGGCGGCACGGTCCAAAACGAGGTCCGCGACCAGGGGGCGGATCTCCTTGACGATCTTTTTCCCGTTCGTTTCCCGGGAAGCGGTGAAATGCTCCGCGCTGAGGAAGAGGCGGATGTCGGTTTCGATCCGGTCCATCTCCGCTTCGCCGATGTTCTCCGGGAGAAGGAGATCATAGTGGAACCCTTTGACCAGTTGCGCGAGCGAGAAGTCATGCGGCCGGAGTTCCCGGATCGCCTCGACAGCGACGCCCGAGGGGAGACCGGCATTCATTCGCGCCATGATGACTTTCGGCTCCGCTCCGGGATCGTGAATGCGGATATCCGCGAATTCACCTTGGCTTTCCACACCCACCGCCGTCGCCGCGGCGAAAGAGATTCGCGGATGGGGATGGAATCCCTGGGAATAGACCAGAGAGAGTCCGCCCAGAATGATCGCCCGGCTGAGAGCCGTGGAAAGCTCCAGATGGGAAAGAAAGCGCGCCGGGCCCAGTTTCGTGAACCGGAGACGGAAGGGTTTTTCATCGCCCGCGTCATCTTTCGGGCGGGCGAACATGGATTGGAACGTCGCGACCGGGGCGTCGGCGGGGGCGGTGACGATCCGGACGGTCTGATGATCGCAGACGCCGCAATCGCCGCATGCACCGGCCCGGCAGTCCGGCGTTAATTCGCCTGCTTCGGCCCTATCGGCCTCGGCGAGGAGAAATTCCCGGCGCACGCCGCAATCGATTCTCTCCCAGGGAAAGATCTCCGAGCGGGGACGCTCCCGCAGAAAGGTCTCGGTTTCGATTCCCGTCCGGCGAAGCGCCTCTTCCCAGAGGTCGAAGCGGAAGCGGTCGCTCCAGCCGTCGAAACGACAGCCGAGGCGGTAAGCCTGTTCGATGAGCGCGCCGGTCTCCTCTCCGCCTCGGGAGAAGATTCCCTCGAGGAGGCTCATCCGGGCATCATGCCATTTCACGCTGATGTTCCGGTTCCGGAGACGTCCCTTGAAGAACGCCTGCCGGTCGTCAATTTCTGTGCTGTTGATCTGACGCTGCCACTGGAACGGGGTGTGAGGCTTGGGAACAAAGGTCGAAAGGCTGACCGTCACCTGCCCGCGGTTTTTTGCGGTCCGAAGGACGCGATGGGCGAGCTCGGCGATTCCCTCCCGATCCTCCTCGCGCTCGCCGGGAAGGCCGAGCATGAAGTAGAGTTTCACCGCCTTCCAGCCCGCCGCGAAAACCCGTTCGGTTGTCGCCAGCAGCTCCGCTTCCGTATTGCCCTTGTTGATTACATCGCGGAGGCGTTGCGTTCCCGCCTCGGGTGCGAGCGTGAAACTCGTCTTCCTGACCCGCCGGATCCCGTCAATCAATCTCTGGGTGAGGGTTTCGGCGCGGAGCGACGGGAGCGCAAGGGCGACCCGCCGTGCATAATACCGGTCCATCAGCGTTGTGAGAAGGGATTCGATCCGGGAGTAGTCTCCGGAACTGAGCGACAGGAGCGAGATTTCGTCGTGCCCGGTCGCCCGAAGCATCGCCTCCGCCATCTCCTCCAGCACGGCGGGAGTCCGCTCGCGTACCGGCCGCCAGACCATTCCCGCCTGACAGAAACGGCAGCCTCGCGTGCACCCGCGCGCGATCTCCAGCGTCACACGGTCGTGGATCGTCTTCATCAGCGGGACAATGGGAAAGAGGGGCTGGCGCCAGATATCCGGATCGGTGATGATCCGCTTTCGTATCCGTTCTTCGCCGGTGTGGATGTCCGGAACATAGACCCCGGGAATCACGGCCAAGGTTTCCATCTGTTCCCGCCTCTTTCCGCCCCGAGCCCGGACGGCCGCGACGGCGTCGGCGATCTCCCGGACGGCTTCCTCCCCTTCGCCGATCACAAAGGCGTCGACGAAGGCGCTCAGCGGGGCCGGGTTGAAGGCCGAGGGACCGCCGGCGACGATCAGCGGATGTTGATCGCCGCGTTGCTCACGGCGAAGCGGAATCCCTCCCAAATCGAGCATCATCAGGACATTGGTATAGGAGAGTTCGTACTGGAGCGAAAAACCGACGATGTCGAAGGCGGCCAGCGGCCGTCCGGACTCCAGCGAGCAGAGGGGCAGCCGTCGATCCCGCAATGCCTGCTCCATGTCCGGCCACGGGGCGAAGCAGCGCTCGCAGACGACCTCGGGCAGGTCGTTCAGGACCGCGTAGAGGATCTGGAGGCCGAGGTGAGACATCCCGACCTCATAGGCGTCGGGGAAAGCGAAAGCAAAACGGAGCCGACAGGCATCGGGGTTCTTCCGGACGGCGTTGACCTCGCCCCCGGTGTAGCGGCTCGGCTTCTCTACGGCGAGAAAAATCTCGTCGGTATTCATCGCGGAGGAATCGGTCATGCTCTGTTCTCGATCGGGAATCCCAGGGTTCGGCGGGATGAGGTCAACCGCTTCTCTTTTTCCATTGGGTTTCGACCGTCATTACCATCTTTGTCCTTGACCTGCAATCCCGTTCCTCATTATATATTCCGGGCCGGTTACGAACGGAAACATGCAAACCACTGCGGCGGCCAGCCAAACGCCGCCTTCCTCGAGGAATATGTCCGCACCGTTTACCCATCTCTGCCAGCCGGATATCGGCAAGTCCTGCGGGGCCTGCTGCGGCATCTACAACTATGTGGACAGCAGCCGAAAGGCGCTGGTTGCGCGCCTGCGTCGGCGGACGGAACGATTTCGCCGCGATGTCCGAGGGGCAGAGGATCTTCCGGCATTTTCCGGCGCCGTCCGTGCCGAGGAGGATCAGTCCCGGCGTTTTGAGGTGATCTTTTGCTGCGAGTATGCGGGTTTTCTGGATCAGGACGAAAAGAAGATCGGATGCCTTCTTCACCCCATCCAAAACGGGGGGAAGGACCTCCGCGGGTTTTCCTTTTATGGCCGGGAGCTGTGCGCCGGGCACTTCTGCCCGAGTTACTCCTTTCTGAGCCGAATGGAAAAGCTCGCCCTGATCCATGTTCTTGACGACTGGTATCTCTATGGTCTTTGCGTGACCGACATCGATTTCGTCAAGCAGTACTTCCGTCACCTCGCCGATCTGCTGGGCGAAGTCCCGGCACCGGAGAAGTTCCGTGAGGAACCCGTCCGCGGGATTGCCCGACGGTTCTTCGAATTCAAGCTCGATTGGCCTTTCCGTTCGCCGGAGGTCAACCGATTCGGACGGTTCTATTTCGACGGCGCCCAGCATATGATCCGACCGATCGATTACAACATCCTCGGGTGCGAGCGTTCCCGTTTCGACGGCATCTTCCTCAGCCTTTCCTCGGAGTTCCGAACCTTGAACGCATTGCGGGAGGCGGAAGAAATGATCCAAGCGAATATTACGGCGCTTGCCGAAGCTTGTGACGGCGCGTCCTGATTTTCGTTGACAGGCGGCCCGGCGTCGTTTAGGGTGAGCCGCATTGATTTTTCTTTTCGGCCGATCTCAAAGGCTCCGTAAAAAAGTCGTGAAAGGCTTTCCTGCAAGAGTCACGGATGGATATGAGAAGGGGTTGTGTAATTTTGCGATGGTGAGCACGGAGATGGAGATTCTGTTCCCCAGGGAGGTGATCGATCGGAGGGTCAGGGAACTTGCCGACCTGATCTCCCGCGACTATCGGGGAAAGGAACCTCTGGTTGTCGGCATTCTGAAGGGCGCCTTTGTTTTTATGGCCGACCTGGTTCGTGCGCTCGACGTTCCCTGCGCGATCGATTTCATCCGGGTGGCCAGCTACGGAGGGGGCTCCGTCAGTTCAGGAAGGATCAGGATCGGAAAGGATATCGAAACGCCGATCGCGGGACGAGATGTGCTGATCGTGGAGGACATTGTCGATACCGGTCTGACCCTTTCCCATCTGGTGAAGATTTTGCGGAAACGGGAGCCGGCCTCGATCAGGGTGTGCGCCTTTCTCGACAAGCGGGAAAGGAGAAGAGTCCCATTTCAGGCGGACTATGTGGGGTTTTCCGTTCCGGACCATTTTGTTGTCGGATATGGACTGGATTATGATGAAAAATTCCGTTTTCTTCCAGATGTTTGCTTGCTGAGAAACATCGTTTGAAAGGGAGGGCGTATGATTATCCAGTGTCGGAAATGTGAAACACGGTTCCGATTCGACGATCACTTGATCGAAGGGGACGGCGTATGGGTGCGATGCAGCCGCTGCCAACATGTTTTTTTCCAGGAACGAACTGCCGAAGATGTTCGCGCCGTGAAGCCGGAAATACCTTCCGTAAGGATCAGCGATGCCAGACGCACCCCGGAAGAGCGTTTTTCCGTTGCGGCGGAACATCTTCCGCCGGAGATCCGATCGGAAATGCCGCCGCGGCCAAAGGTCGATGCGGAGCCGGAATTGCCGGTTGAGTTCGAAAAGGAACCCTCATCTGAGGAACCGGAGCAGGAATCCATCGGCGGTCCGGCCGCCGAGATGGGCGAAGAGAGAGAATCGGAGGATGCGGAAGGGGAAGCGACGGAGGTCGGCGCCGGGAGGAAACGATGGGGTTGGGCGCTCTTGAAGGGGATCGCCCTGATCGGTTTCATTCTGATCGTTGTCGGAACGCTTTCCCTCTATCTTTTCCCGGAGATCCGAACCCGGGCTCTGGAATTCGCATCTCCCTGGCTGAAAGAGGTTCCCTTTTTCGAAAATTTTATCGTCCCGAAAGCGAAAAACGATGCGGTCGTTCCAGCGCCGGTGCGGATTAAGGATATCCGTCAGCGTTCCGTCGCGAACCTGCTCAAGGGGAATCTGCATGTCATCGAGGGGATTGCCGTCAACCAGGCGCCCTATCCGCTGACGAAAATCCGAGTCCGTCTGATCATTGCCGATGCCTATGATGTCGTTCTCGGAGAAAAGGTCGTCTTTTGCGGCAATATCCTTTCGGATGCGGAACTGGGCGCCATGGCGGAAGCGGAGATTCAGAGAGAGCTTTCCACGCCGCTCGGAAGCGATTTCTCCAACCAGCGGATTGAACCGAAAGGCGAAATCCCGTTTATGATCGTCTTCACCCAGGAACAGGCCGGGGCGGTCAAAACCACGATCCTTCCCGCGGGCGCCGACCGTGCTCCGTGACGGCCTTTTCCGTCAGGAATGAGTTCCGAATCGAAATCGAACATCTGATCCGGTCAGGCGGCGGTGGTGGACGGGCGACGTCTGTGTCGCCTCTTTCTCCGTTTTTTCACGGGAGACGGATCGCTTGACGGGTCCGGTCGGATTGCGGAAGGCGTCTTCAAGAAATTTTCCCACCATTCCCGAGCGGTTTGATGATCTTTCCTTGTTTTTCCGATCAGACAGAGATAGGCCATCGCGTCCGCGAAGTCGGGCCGGCCGATGAGGGCGCCGGGGCGTCGCGGCGGCTTCCTGTTGAGCGAGGGCTGAAGGGCAAGAATCCGGCGCAGTTGGCCGCCGATCCTCCCCGGGATGGAGACGGTTTTGCAGAGTTCTTCCAGGAATGCGGCGCACACCGTTTCCAGGGCCTGTTGATGGGGAACGCCGTTCAGGTGGCGCGCAAGCGCTTCCTCCTCCAAAACGGGGCCGAAAAGCGTTGCCAGAAAGAGCGCCGGAGAGGGGTTCAATCCGCTTCCGGACAGCCGGTCGAGGCCCTCCAAGTTCGTATCCAACAGGTTCAGGTGATCGTCGTTTCCTCGGAGCCGCCGAACAAGTCCGGGGAAGAGGGCGGCCAGAAGTCCGCCGGCGTTCAGCAGAGTGAAAGCCGGTCGGGCGGAACCGAGCAGAAAGAGTTTCAGGATCTCTTCATAGAGTCTGGCCGGTGAAGCTCGGGTGATGGTTGAGGATAATGTGCAAAGCGTTTCCCAGGCAGCCGGTTCAATCGCCAGATTGTGCGATGCGGCAAAACGAACGGCGCGGAGCATGCGCACCGGGTCCTCCGTAAAACGGACCAAAGGATCGCCGATCGGGCGGATCAGGCGTTGTTTGAGATCGCTCAGACCGGTGCTGTAGTCGATCACCGAAGAATCTGCGATATTGTAGGCCAGTGCGTTGATCGTAAAATCACGGCGCAGGGCATCCTCCTCCGGGGTGCCGAACACGTTGTCGCGGAGAACCATTCCGTCTTCGTTCTTCAGGTGGCGCACGGGACGGGGATCGATGCCTTTTTCTTCCGTTCCCTCTTCTTCGAAAGGGGCTGCCGCCCGGAACGTGGAAACCTCCAGGATTTCTTGCTGAAAGTGGAGGTGCGCCAACCGGAAACGACGGCCGACGAGGCGGCAATTGCGAAAAAGCCGTTTGATTTGACCGGGCGCCGCGTTTGTGGCGATGTCGAAGTCCTTGGGGGTTCGCTCCAGCAGAAGATCGCGGACGCACCCCCCGACCAGGTACGCGATAAAGCCGTTGTCCTGGAGCCGGTACAGCGTGCGCAGGGCATTCGTGCTGATCTGACTGCGGGATATGTTGTGCTCCTGACGGCGAAGGATGCTGGGTTGCATGGGCTTCATGGGGAGATTGGTTTTTCCGTCGAGGTCAGCATGCGCAGGATCAGATTGCCGGAGATGGCGCCGTCCCGGACAATACGGGGGGGAAAGAGGGTGACGTCGAGGATCGTCGAGCCTGCGCCTCCTTTCGAAACCCCTCCGTCAAGGATGGCATCGGGAAGATTGCCCAGGGTTCGGACGACCGCCGCCGCCGAAGAGCACTCCGCGCCACCCGAGAGGTTGGCGCTGGTGGCCGTCAGCGGACCGGCGACGCCCGCGGCCAGGAGCCTCGCGATCGGATGTCCGGAAACGCGGATGCCGATTTTCCCCGTTCCGCCCGTCAGGCGGGGGGATACCGTGGGAGAGGCGCGAAAAATAAGGGTGAGCGGCCCCGGCCAAAAGGCTTGCATCAGGGTCTTGGCCGTCGCCGGGATCTCCTCCGCGAGCGGGATCACTTCGCGCTCGTCGGAGACGATCAGCGCGATCGGGTTGCGGAAATCCCGTCCCTTGATCCGGAAGATCCTTTCCACGGCCTTTTCGTTTCGAGCGTCGGCGCCGAGTCCGTAGAAGGTCTCGGTGGGATAACCGACTACGCCTCCCCCGCGCAGAATTCGAACGGCCTCCGCCAATGTTTCCGCATCGGGCTTTGCGGGGTCGATCTTCAGCAGCAGGGACATATCATCTCTTCAGGTTTTCGTGTTTTCGTTCGACCTCCTGCGCCATCTTCCGGACATAGGCCTGGAGTTTCTTGAGAAGATCGGCGTCCTCCAGGGCCAGAATCCGGACGGCGAACAGCGCGGCGTTTTTTGCCCCCGCCTTGCCGATCGCCATCGTCGCGACGGGGATGCCGCCGGGCATCTGGACCGTCGCCAACAGGGCGTCCAGTCCCTGGAGCGGCGTGGCGTCGATCGGCACCCCGATCACGGGAAGCGTCGTCTGGGATGCGATCACCCCGGCCAGGTGGGCCGCGGCCCCGGCGCCGACAATGATCGCCTTCACCCCCCGCTTGCTCGCCCCGCGGCAGAATGCGGCGGTCCGTTCCGGCGTTCGGTGGGCGGAGGTCAGAAAAAGTTCATGCGGAATCGCAAAGGCCTCCAGGACCTTGACCGCCTCCTCCATCACCGGAAGATCGGAATCGCTTCCCATGACGACGCTGACGACAATCCCTGCCTTTTCCGGCATCTCTTTTCTCCTAATGTTTGAAATGACGGATCCCCGTGAAGATCATCGCGATGCCGTGCTCGTCCGCGGCCCGGATGACCTCCTCATCCTTGATCGAACCGCCCGGCTCGATGACTGCGGTGATCCCGGCCTGCGCGGCCATGTCCAGCCCATCCCGGAACGGGAAAAAGGCGTCCGATCCGAGGACGCAGCCTTCCGTCGGGAGGACCGCCTTCATCTTCGCGATTTTCACCGAATCGACGCGGCTCGTCTGGCCCGCTCCCATTCCGACGAGCTGGTCCTTCGTGGTGTAGACGATCGCATTGGACTTGACATGCTTGACCACCCGCCAGGCGAAGTCGAGCGCCTGGTACTCGGCCTCCGTGGGGACCCGTTTCGTGACGACCTTTGCCTTGCGGATATCGAAGTCATCCATATCGCGATCCTGGACGAGGAGCCCGCCCATCACCCTCCGGAAGTCATAGCCCGCGGAACGTTTGCCGCAAGCGGCCGGGATTTCGAGAACCCGGACGTTTTTCTTGGCCCCCAGGATCGCCACCGCATCGGTGCTGTACTTCGGGGCGATGATCACCTCGAAGAAGATCTTGACCATCTCCTCCGCCGTCTTGGCATCCACGGGACGGTTGAGCGCGACGATGCCGCCGAACGCCGAAACGGGGTCGCCCGCCAGCGCCTTCCGGAAGGCCTCCGCCATATCGCCGTCGGACGTCGCCGCTCCGCAGGGGTTGGCGTGCTTGATGATGACGACGCCGGGGAGGGGGATGTCGGAGACGACCTGCCAGGCGGCGTCGCTGTCCATGATGTTGTTGTAGGAGAGCTCCTTGCCCTGGATCTGTCGCGCATTGGAAAGGGCGGAAAGCTGTGGGTCCCGCTCCCGGTAGAAGGCGGCCTTCTGATGGGGGTTCTCCCCATAGCGGAGATCCTGCGCCTTGGCGAACTGGCAGGAGAATGTGTCCGGAAAATCGCGCTTTTCCGGACTTCCGGCGACCAGCAGGCCGAGGTAGTTGGAGATGGCGCCGTCGTAGCGGGCGGTGAGTTGAAAGGTCTTCTTGGCGAGTTCGAAGTTGGTCGCCTCGGAGATCTTGCCTCCGGTCTGTTTCATCTCCGCGAGGATCTTCGGGTAATCCTCCGGATCGGTCACGACGGAGACGAAGCGGTAGTTCTTGGAAGCCGCGCGGAGCATCGTGGGGCCGCCGATGTCGATGTTTTCGATTGCGTGCTCCAGTGTGCAGCCCTCTTTTGCGACGGTATCCTCGAAGCGGTAGAGATTGATGACGACCATATCGATCAGGTTGATCCCGTGTTTCCGGAGGGCGTCCATATGTCCCTCGTTGTCCCGGAGGGCGAGAAGACCGCCGTGGATCTTCGGATGCANNTCCATCATCTCCGGAAAGCCGGTGTAGTCCGAAACGTCGGTGACCGGGACGCCGCTCTTTCGCAGCTGCGACGCCGTTCCTCCCGTGGAGAGGATTTCCGCGCCGTAGGCCTGAAGCCCTTGGGCGAATTCAACGATGCCCGTCTTGTCGGTTACGCTGATAAGTACCCGCTTGATGTCGTTTTGCCGCATGTTTTCCTCCTGCTATATTGGTTCGGCCTTGAGCATTTTCATGTGCAGAACCCGCTTTCGGAGCAGCGGCTCGGTGCCGATGTCCGGCCGGTGGTCCACGGGACCCCGAATCGCGCCGACGGCCGCCTCGGCGATCCGTTCCGCTTCCGCCAGGTGGTCGGCGATGCCGACCACGACCACGGCCCGGGACGAGGTCATGTACAGACCGTCCGGCCGCTGGTCGATGGATGAGTAATAGAGCCTTGCCCCCGGCGTCTCGCCGATTTCTATCCGGGATGATTCGGAAACGGCCTCGGGGTGGTTTGGGGGGAGGCCGTAGCTCTTCGGGACGACATACTTGCACACCGTCG
>DIKL01000073.1 GCA_002424545.1 Syntrophaceae bacterium UBA5619 | reverse complement strand
CCGGGCGGACGACGACCCGGCCGCGCGGGTCGTCAGCGACCCGACCCTCGCCTACCGCAAGGCATTCCGCGTCGAGGTGCCGCCGGAGGCCTGGAACCGGATCCTGGATCATCCCTACCTGATGACCCAGCTCTGGACCCACTACCGGTTTCAGCCCGCCTACCGGGTGACCCGGTCCGGAGCGGACCTCCATGTGGTGGATCCTTCCGGCATCACCGGCGACCTCCGGCCGCTCCCCCCTTCCGACGCCTCCCGGGCGTTCTACGGGGCCGGGTCATTCCACCACTGGGCGATCCCGTCGTTTTTCAGCGCCGAGGGCGTGGTCTCTTTTGAGTGCAAACCGGAGGGGGGCGGGCTCACCGGAGAGGCGAAGATCTTCATGCGGGGCAGCAACGGGATTTCACGGTTGGCGATGCGCCTCTTCTCCGCGCTGCTCCTGCGTCACATCGACCGCCGTTTCACGAGCAACCTCAACGACACGAAGAAAATCATCCACGATATCGTCCACGATCCCGACCGGGTCCGAAAACGGTTGGCCGGCCCGCTCCGGGACGATTTCGACCGGATGGTCGCGCCGCCATGACCTAGCGGCTGGAGGGGATTCTCGACATCTTTTGTTTTCCGTACGACTGCGGCGATCAAGCAGCCTCAATTACCGGAAGAACGATTTTCTTGTCAGTCTCTGAACTTCCTTTTCATCCGTCCAAACGATTTCACCTGTTTTGATATCAACCAGTTGAAGGGTAATGTTGTAATAAATGATGTCCGTCCGGTCGCTTCGCTTACGAATGCTGGATATCATGCCTCTCAAAATGAGTTGGGCTCCCACCAATTTTCCCACCTGCACAACCGTCTTATGGTCAAACAATCCCGATTGTTGTAATTTCATCTGGTTCAGGATATCCTCCGTCGCCTGATCGTCGATGAAATTTGCCGTCCCTTCGTTGATCAATCTCGTCCTGATTCTCTCCATGATCGTGCGTGTATTGACGTGTTCGTCTGTTTCATTCTTGAGTTGTCTCGCCAGTATCCATCGCGGTTTCTCAACTGTATATCGCGGACGGTTCCTATAGGCGCCTTTCTTGATCGAATCAACCATATAATCGCTCACGTCTTTTAGGTCTTTAGCGGACCAGTCTGAACCGGTAACCGTTTCCTCATCGGCAATGGAATGTCGGATCGAAGGACCGCAACCGTAGCAGACCAGGATTAAAAAGAGCAGAATTGGAGAGAGCACCCTTAACACGCTCACTTTCATGATAAAACCTCCCGCAATAAGAACGATCAGCGTGATGGCGGCCAGGGAAACAGATGCCCGGATCGAAGCGATGGCATTCGATCTGAACGGGGTCTCGTTACTTTGTCACGGAAAAATATGCGACGCGGATTCTCCCCTCTTCCAGGATCACTTTCTGAACCTGGGAGCCACCGTTACATTCGATGCCGATGGAATGCTCGCCCGGCATGAGTTCATGGACCCTGATGTACTGGATCTGCCGGGGAAGCGATATCCAACTTCGCAAATCCGCCTTTTCCGCCGCTATCCACTGTGAGCTTACCACACCGATCGCCACTTTCGCAAACAGCCCCCCGAACGGAATATTCTTCAATAGTTGCTCAGCGGCCATTTGTGCCCCTACCTGGACAGCAGCCTTTCCGGTCATCCGGGCAATCAGCTTCCCCATCATGGCGGACTTGTTTCGCTCGTACTGGCTGAAAATCGTCTTCTCGACATCGTACAGCCGATTTGTCTTCCCGATAGGCTTGCCGTCGATCTTGATCGTGCAATCCGCTATCGCCGACGCCACCGCATTGTACGCGGCATAGGCGAATCCCAAAGTTACCGATCCGCCCGCTGCGATGACAGTGGCGGGGNNCATATTTCACTTCATATTTCCGTGGAGCCATCCCCACATCGACAACAACAATCAAATCCGTCGCACTTCCCTGACTCCTTTCGAGACGGGCGACTTCATCATCTAACTTCATCTTGCGATACTCTATCTTCGCATCGTCAGGTTTCCCCTCCATCTCATAAACGACCGCGCTCAAGAACCTGGCGAAGGGATTTTCAAGATAGGCCCGTTCCGGATTTTCCTCTATATACTGGTGGATCCTGTTGATGGTCTTGTTCCTTTCCACCCGCGCCCCTTCCAGATCCCCCTTCCTCAAATAGGCGAGGACGAGATAGGGGGGGATCATCAACTTTTCGTGCATTTCCGGTTCGTATTCCTGAACGGTATCGTCCGTAACCAGCGAACCCAGTCCCTCCGCAATGCTGAAGGTCCCTTCAATGGTGAGAAACCGGCTCTCGGCCTCCTGCAGATCGGTAATGCATTGTTCGTATTTCCGAGCAGCCAGTGCAAGCTTGCCTCGCTCCAGAAGCTTCAAATGTTTGTCCTGCTTGGCCCCTCCCGCCCCGATGGATTGCTGATAAATCTTGTCCGCNNACGTCCAGGGCGGCCTCAAACGAACCCGCCGTCATGTGGGAAATGACCGGCACGTACTCCAGGGTGTATCCGCTGGGTGGAACGTCCTGACAGACGATCTCCGGTTCGCTCTTCGTCTCCGGGGCAGTAGCGGTCAAGTCCGGCTGATCCGACTGCGGAGGTGCAGCGACCAACCCCGCGTCGGCCTCCGGCGGAGGGGTAGCGGCGATTGGGGGCCTGCCCTCTTCTTCAGGTGGCCGATCGGGACTCCCAGCCTGGTCCCGATCGGCCACCGAAAAGGCATACCGGGCGGA
>DIKL01000082.1 GCA_002424545.1 Syntrophaceae bacterium UBA5619 | reverse complement strand
CTGATCAAGCTGATCTTCTGGCCCCTCGGGAACAAGAGTTACAAATCGATGAAGGAGATGCAGAAGCTCCAGCCGAAGATGACCGCGCTGCGCGAAAAATACAAAAACGACAAGACCAAGTTGAGTCAGGAGTCGATGGCCCTCTACAAGACCCACAAGGTCAACCCGTTGGGGGGCTGTCTGCCGATGATCGTACAGATCCCTGTATTCTTCGGTCTCTACAAAGCCCTGCTCTATGCGATCGAGCTGCGCCACTCCCCTCTTTTCTGGTGGATTCAGGACCTGTCCGCGAAGGACCCCTATTACATCACGCCGCTCGTCATGGGCGGTACGATGTTCATCCAGCAGAAGATGACCCCCACGGGGGCCGACCCGATGCAGGCCAAGATCATGCTCTTCATGCCGATCATCTTTACATTCATGTTCCTCAATTTCCCGTCGGGACTGGTGATCTACTGGCTGTTCAACAACATCATCAGCATCGGTCAGCAGGTGTACATCAACAAGCAACCGTCATAGAGGTGCATTGGAAATGGAAGGATTGGAAATCGAAGGGAAAACCATCGATGCGGCGATAGAAAAAGCGTGCGAGACATTTCAGGTCCCTCGGGAAAAGCTCAACATCGAGATCATTTCGGAGGGGAATCCGGGTTTTTTCGGTCTGGGGTCCAAGAAGGCCCGAATCCGCGCGGAACTCCTCTCCATCGACATGACGCTCGACGCCGTTTTCTCCGTAGCGGAGACATCGGCTTCCGGACGGCGGGAACGGATGGAAAGGCGTGTCGCCGCGGCCCCGCGGGAGAAGGCAACCGGCAGCGATGCTTCACCGAATGCAGCGGCGCCGAAACCGCGGCCGGCGATTCAACCCGCCGCAACGCGTCCTATAAAGAGAACGGCGACCCCCGCGGAACCACAAACCGCCATCAAGCCGCATTCCGGGACCGCCCCCGTTGAAGACGGCGAGCCGGCCGCGGAGAGAGCCCGCCGACTCCTTTCCGGACTCCTCTCCCGAATGCAGATCGCATCCCCGGTTTCCGTCGATGAGACGGAGGAGATGATCATCCTGAACATTCAGGGGGACGGCAGCGGGCTGCTCATCGGGAAACGGGGTCAGAACCTCGACGCCCTCCAGTATATCCTGAACAAGGCAATCCATCACTCCGCGAACGGCCACAAGATGATCGTCATCGATACGGAGGGGTACAGGAAACGTCGGGAAGAGGCGCTCGTCGCCCTTGCGCTCAGGGTCGCCGAAAAGGTCCAGAAAACAAAGAAACCGGTGACGGTCGGCCACATGAACGCCCACGATCGCCGCATCATCCATATGGCCGTTCAGAACAATGAAAACCTGACCACCAAGAGCCGCGGCGAGGGCGAATACCGGAAGATCCTGATCTTTCCGGCCAGGCGCGCGCCGGACCAGTCTGAAACCTGATGACATGATCTTCCGGGACACCATCGCCGCCATCGCCACCCCGCCAGGAATCGGCGGGATCGGCGTCATCCGCATCAGCGGACCGGCAGCGGAAAATATTGCCCGAAGGCTTTTCCGGCCCGGCCGGCCGGTTGCCGCGTTGCAATCCCATCGCCTCTACCACGGAGAGATCATCGACCCCGAAACGGGCGCCGCATTCGATGAAGTCCTCCTCTCTCTCCTGAAGGCCCCCCGGTCCTATACCGGCGAGGATACCCTGGAGATCAGTTGTCACGGCGGACCTCTCGTCCTGCAAACCGTTCTCGAAGAGGCGCTGCGCGCCGGGGCTCGTCCGGCCGAACGGGGCGAATTTACGAAGCGCGCCTACCTGAACGGCCGACTCGACCTCGCCCAGGCGGAGGCCGTCCTGGACATCATCACCGCGCAGACGCGCCCCGGGCTCGCCGCCGCGGTCGACCGCCTGCAGGGAGCCCTCTCCGGGAGGATCGAGGCAATCCGGAACCGGATCATCGACCTTCTTGCCGGGATCGAGGCCGCCATTGACTTCTCCGAGGACGACGCCACCGATGAGAAGTCCGGCGATTCCGCTTCCCGCATCCGGGAAATCATCGCCGGAATCGCCACACTCGCCGCGACGTACCGTCGGGGAAGAATCTACCGGGAGGGGATCGGCGTCGTCATCGCCGGCCGCCCGAATGTCGGAAAATCCTCGCTGTTGAACCACCTGCTGGGCGAAAAACGGGCGATCGTTACTTCCGTTCCGGGAACAACCCGGGACTTCATCGAGGAGACCGTCGATCTCGGCGGAATCCCCGTTCGACTGACCGATACCGCCGGGCTCCGTCCCGCGGAAAACGCGATTGAAAAAGAGGGGGTTGAACGCGCCTGGGAGCGTCTGGCCAATGCCGACGCCGTTCTGCTGTTGTTGGATGGAAGCGAAAACCTGACGAAAGACGACCGCGAGATTCTCGTGAAAACGACCGCAAAACCGAGACTGCTCGTCATCAACAAATCCGACCTCCCCGCGCGCCTTGCCGAGGAATCGCTGAAAGGTTTCCTCCCGGAGGGAACAGCCCAAGTCGTCCGAATCTCCGCGAAATACGGCCATGGGATCGACCGCCTGACCGCGGCGCTTCGCGACCTTGTCCTCGCGACGCCGGCGGAAGAGGCCCCGGGGGCGATGATCGCCCATCTTCACCAGAAAGTCGCATTGGAAAAAACAACGGAAGGCCTCGCCCGCGCCGCCGACGGCCTGTCGGAAGGATTACCCGCGGAGCTCGTCGCGCTGGAGATCCGCGAAGCCCTCGATGCGCTGGGGGAGATCACGGGCCGGACAACGCCGGAGGAGGTTCTGGACCGGGTCTTCGCGAAATTCTGCATCGGGAAGTAGACGGACGGGAAACGGCCCGGACCTTGCCTCATTCTCGCTGTCCGTCCGGGGAAAGAAAGCCGATCTGCAGGAGCAATTTCAGGGTGGTTTTCGTCGCGGAAAGGCCGCTGAGTTCCGCAGGCGAGACCCAGCGGGCTTCGAGGGCATCGTCGGCCGCCCTGATCTCGCCTTCCAGATACTCCGCCGCCAGATCGACGATCACGTACTGGAAACGAACACGCCCCTCTCCGTCCCGCTGAAGCATATCGCAGGTGAAAACGGGCTCCCCGGCGCGGATCGTTATGCCCGTTTCCTCCAGGATCTCCCTCTCCGCGCCTTCCCGGAGGGTTTCGCCGAGCTTGAGCCCCCCGCCGGGGATCGCCCAGAGACCCTTGGCCGGTTCGACCCCCCGCCGGACGAGCAGCACGCGGCCGTTTCGCAGAACGACCGCTCCCACGCCGACGCGGGGGTGTTCCGGGTATTCCCGATTCGACATCTCTTTCACCTCTGGTTTTTCGAAACGTCCCCGATCCGGAAATCAAACCGCCGTTCGGCCTGGGGTGCCTTCCGGCCGTTGAAAACCCGCTCGACGAAGGTCGCCACGCCGTTGCGATCGACCAGCAGAACGGTCGATGAACGGGTTCCATAGACGGGACTCTCGATGAAGAGCGGCGAGAGGATCCTCTCCCACTCGATTCCAACGCCCGTTTCGGGCAGCCGGTCGTCCGGCGGTCGCGATCGGTCACCCAGGATCGCGAACAGCGCCTCGGGCGACGGCCCGTTTTTCTCCCGGAGAAGGTCCCGCAGCGCGCCCTTCCCCCTCTCAACCTTCGGCCACGGGGTATCGAGGAGGCGGTTGCTCAAGCCGTGGACTCCCGGCTGCAGCCGTTTCCGGCCGCCGCGGTTCGAGAAAAAAAAGAGTTCGCCGGGATCGCCGACGATCAGGCTGAAACCATTGTAACGATCGGCGGCGTTCTCGATCCGGCGGAGATAGGTCTCCGGATTTTCCCCGCCGCGCAAATAATCGGCGACCAGCCCTCCCCGGGATGGCGCCCCCGTTTTCAGCGAGGAAGGATCACGGTAGTTCGTCAGGGCGGCGAGCCTTCCCGTCCGCGTGATCCCAAACCATGTCCCCCCCTCCTTCAGATCCCGGCCGGCAAGCAGATCCGGCGCGTCCTGCCAGAAGGCGGCCGGCGCCGACGGCCGCTCGTAGAATTCGTCCCGGTTCGCCGCAAAAATGAGCGGAAAATGGTTGTGCGCCTTCCACGCAAACAGAATCAGGCACATGATCCGGCAAGCCTCCGGCCGACTTCCGCGACGATCCGCCGCATCGCCTCCCCCGCCGAGGCGCGAACGATCACGTCGGCAATCCGGTCCGCCGGCGTGGGGCTCAGGTTGACGATGGCCAGCCCGGCTCCCGCCTGCTTGGCATAGAAGGGCATGTAGGCCGCCGGGTAGACGACCAGCGACGAGCCGACGGCCAGCAGCAGATCGCACTGGTTCGCATGCCAAGTCGCCTCCCGCAGCGCATCTTCGGGAAGGGCTTCCCCGAAGAAGATCACATCCGGCTTCAGAATGCCGGAACAATGACCGCAGACAGGCGCATCCGGCAATCCCTCGTTCCGCCGGATGATCTCCTCCAGCGGATAACGTTGTCCGCATTCGAGACAGCGGATCCATCTCATGTTGCCGTGCAGCTCAAAGACCCTTGCGGGATCGTTTCCCGCCTTCTGGTGCAGGTTGTCGATGTTCTGGGTAATGACGCAATCCAATCGCCCCAGCCGCTCCAATTCCGCAATCGCCTCGTGAGCGGCATTGGGTCGGGCGTCCCTGAACGGTTCGCCATTCAGAAGAAAACGCCACTGCTTCCGCCGGGTCTCCGGACTCGTTAAAAAACGGTCGATGGTAAAATCCTCCGGATCGAATTTCGTCCAGATACCGCCGGGGCCGCGGAAGTCGGGGATTCCCGATTCGGTGCTGACGCCGGCGCCCGTAAACACGACGACACTCCTCGCCTTCGCGATCATCGCCGCAATCCGGACAATGCCCTGCCGTTGCTCCTGATCGATCATTCTTCGCCCCCGTGAGGGCCGTACTATAGATGAACTCTCCGGAAAAAACAAAACGAAAACCGTTTTCCGTCGGAAATCAACATGCCCCCCGTCCCAACAACCAATCCCCAAACGCGGATCGCCCCTTTGTCCACAAAATGCTTGTATATTTTTTTTAATCTGCTATAGCGTCGCATCACACAGTTGTTATACTGGGGCGGTCCCGTCGTGAAAATTCTTTTTGTCTGCAACGCGAATATCGTGCGAAGCTTCATGGCCGAGCGGATCCTCCGGTGCCGGCTGGAACGTCTCGGGGTCGGCAACATGGAGGTTTCGTCGGCCGGTCTGCTGGACATGGAAGGAACACCCGCCGATGAGACCGCAAGAAGGATCCTTCGGGAGAACGGCATCGACGACGAAGGCCACCAATCCCGGCTGTTGAACGAAGCGCTCCTTGAGGAAGCGGACCTGATCGTGCCGATGGAACAGCGGCAGTTACAGAAGATCGGCGACCAACACCCCGAAACCACACATAAGTTACGGCTATTGAAATCCTTTCTGCCGGATGACCGGCAGGAGAACGGCGACGGAGATGTCAAGGATCCCTATCGACGCTCCATTTTTGATTACCGGCTTTGCTTCGCGGAACTTTCACTTGCCATGGAGGGACTGAGAAGATGTATTTAGCCTACTGGGGTCTGCAAAAATATCCATTTGAAAACGTTCCCGATCCGGAGTTCATGTATTATTCCTCCGAACACGAGGAGGCCCTCGCCCGGCTGATCTACGCCGTCAAACGCAACAAGGGGGTCGTCGTGCTGACGGGCGAGATCGGCTGCGGAAAAACCACGCTCAGCCGCGTCTTCATCCGGCATTTGGCCGATGCCGAGTTCGACATCGGCCTGATCACGAACCCCTCCCTGACGCCGATTGACTTTCTCAAGGAGGCCCTCTACCAGCTCGATTTGAATCCCACGACCAATTCCAAAGCGGATCTGCTGAAGATGTTCAACGATCGAATGGTCGAGAACATGCAGAACGACCGCTCCACGCTGCTGGTCGTCGACGAGGCCCAGTTGATCTACCAGGAGACCCTGGAAGAGATCCGGCTGCTCCTGAATTTTCAGCTCAACGACCGGTATATCCTCCACCTGGTGCTGATCGGCCAACCGGAGCTGCAGAGCAAGATCCGGGCATACGCGCCGCTCGATCAACGGATCGCGGTCCGTTACCATATCAATCCGCTCAGCCCAACCGATACGCGGGATTATATCGCCTTCCGCATGGAAAAGGCCGGGCAGAAGAACAATCCGTTCACGCCCGAGGCCGCGGAAGAGATTTACAACGATTCCGGAGGAATTCCCCGGGTCATCAACAGGATCTGCGATCTGGCGCTGCTGGTTTCCTTCAGCCGAAAGGCAAAGACGATCGACCGCGCGGCGATCAAGCGGGTTCTGGAGGATTCGCTGTAGAAGATTCTTTCTTTGATCGACCGATTCAACTCGAACATCGTTTCAGTTCAGGATTGCGAGGTCAATCAGCAGATCATCTTTGGAGCCGTGTCCGGACGCGGAAATGACGGCGTGACTCCTTCCGGCCAGGGCGGCCGGTTTTCCGTCCGCGGGAATAGCGTCAGGCGGACGCCTCAGTCGCCGGAACCCCCGTTACGATGTTGAGGATATTGGTTTGCGCCAGATCGATTTGTTCGCCGGAGACCTTGTTGCCCTGGCCGTCCCGCACGATCCGAACCACGGGCCTGAACGGGTTGTCGGGGTTCGTTGAAACCACGACGCCGATCGCGCTGTTGTTCAGGCGGACGTAAGTTCCGATGGGATAGATCGTTATAACATCCAGAAAAACCTTCACAATCCGCGGATCAAACAACAGGTCTTTCGTCCTCGCCAACTCCAGGACGGATACGTACTGCTCCATCGCCTTCTTGTGCGGACGATAGTGGGTCATGGCCTCATAGGAATCACAGATCCCGATGATCTTGGCATATTCGCAGATCTTGCCGTTGCCGATCCCCTCGGGATAACCCTGCATGCTTTCCCGTTCGTGGTGTTCATAAACCGCCCGGCTGATCTCCGGATCGACGGCATCGTAAGCCTCCAAAAGATTGCGGCCGGTGCCGGGATGCTTTCGAATCTCGGCCAGTTCGGCCGAGTTCAATCGCTGTTTCTTGTTGAGGATCTGCTCGGGAATCAGAAACATTCCGACATCGTGATGCAGCGCCGCCAACGCCAGTCCGACAAGCTTCCGCGGCGGATAATTCATCCGCATGCCGAGCATGAGGCTGTAAACCATGTTGTTGACGGAGTGGTCGACAAACGTTGTATCGGCGTGTCCGAAAAGCAGCGTCAGCGCATACATTTCATCGATCAGGCGAGGCGACTCAACGATTCTTTCAACCCGCTTCAGCGATCGACCCGGCCCGATCCCTTTGCCGGAACTCAGCACCTTCTGTCTGAACTCCGTCATGTAATCGCGGGCCTCGGCGTAGAGTTCTTTCACGCCGATGGTTGCCGGGCTGACGGACGGCGCCGGTTCAACGGGCAAAACGGTATCCATGACCTTCGGTGTCGGTTGCATTTCGCTTTTCGGCAGAGCCTCGGCGGCGGCCTCTTCCCGATTCACGGCGTAATCTTCCCGCTTTTCGTCAAGGCTCTCCTCCGCAGGCTTGCCGTTGAAACGGACCAGAAAATCAATATTTTTCTCCCGTCGGATATGCACGGCGCCACTGACGGTCGACGTCCCCATCTGTTCCTTGACCAAATCTGAAATACGCATTTTCTTTCCTTCGGCATGCGCAGCGCCATTGACGGATGATACCTCCGTCTGTTTCCTGACCAAATCCGAACTGCGCATAAAAAACAATCCCCTCGCGTTTGAAGTTATCAATAGGCGCTCTTGAATCTCAAGTCAAACGCACATTGATTTGATCTTTTACACGCAAACACATCAAAGTGCAAGTGTTTTTACAATATTACCAAGGAAAATTGCTTGACAGAAAGACGGTTCTTCGCACATACTGCGCTCCAAACGACATAACCATCAACGTCCATGGAGAATCATCATGACCCTCGGGAAAAGGCAGTTGTCGTTATCCCTTCTGATTCTTACCCTTTTTTTGCTGTCATCCTGCACCGTCGAGGCCCCGGGCATCTCCGTGAAGACCTATCGGGAACCGGCGGTTGTGGTCGAGGCTCAGGATCAGCGGCAGCGGGAAATGCTCGACGCCATTCAGAAAATGAGCGTCGCCAGTGAAAACGCTGTTTTTAAAGAGGTCAACGGCGTACCCGAATACAAAATCGGCCCCGGGGACGTCCTCACGATCAATTACTGGGTTCCGGCCCGGGACGAGGCCTTCAAACAAACCGTCTATACCGCGACCGTCCGACCGGACGGCAAGATCTCCTTCATTTTCGGCGACAATGTTTCGGTCAGCGGCTATACCGCGGCAGAAGTCCGGGACATCCTGGCCGGGCTGGCCGGCAAATACATGCGGGGGCCGCGGATGGAAGTCATCGTGAAGGAGTACAAGAGCAAGGATGTCCTCCTCACCGGCCAGATCAATGCCCTGCAGTATCAGAATAATGCTACCGGCCCCGGTCGCTACGCACTAAACGGAAAGACGAGGGTCCTGGACCTGATCGTGAGGGCGGGCGGCGCGATCACCGGAAAGGAAACGGGAAACGCGGATCTGCGTCGGGTTGAACTCCTTCGCGAGGGCAAGAGCTACACGCTGAATCTGTACAATGCGATGTTTCGCGGCGACGTGAGCGACAACGTCGTGCTCGATCACGGCGACATGATCACCGTTCCGGAGCTGCCGACCTACACCGAACGCGTCTACGTCTTCGGGCAGGTCCGGTCGCAGGGAATTCTGCGGTACCGGGATGCCAACGACCTGCTGACGGCAATCGCGCTTTCCGGCGGGACCACACCGGTGGCCGTCAAGGCCGACATCAAGATCATCCGGGAGTACCGGGAGCGTCGGGGCAAGCCGATCATTCTGTCGGCCAACCTGGATGAGATCCTGAAGCAGGGCGATCTCTCCCAGAACATTCCTCTGAAGGACGGCGACCTGGTTTACGTCCCCCGGAGCGTGATTGGGGACGTCAACGAGTTCATCGAGGTGATTTCCCCGTCGCTCGATTTTCTGTTGTCTTATCCTGCCGGCTACCGGGACGCCTACGCCCTGGACCCGAACAAATTGCGTTGGTAAACGAAGGAGCCTTGACGCCATGTCGATGACCTACGACCTGAATCTGCGCGAATACTGGCGTACGATCCGCAAGCGAAAATTCATCGTCATCTACACGGTCGTCATGCTGACCGCCTTCAGCTTCATCACCGCCATCCTGGGTCGTCCGACGCCGGTTTACCAGACCAGCGCCAGCGTCAAGGTCGAAAAAATGGGCTCCGTCACCGGCCTCTATCTCCAGGCCGTCTCCTGGTCCTCCACCAACTATATGGAGACCCAGATGGCCATGATCAAGAGCTATTTCATCCTGGAACTGGTGGCGAAGAGAATGGGTCTGATCCCGGCCAGTCTCCCTTCCGAGGAGGTTCGAAACAGTCCCCGCTACCTTCCGATCATCCTGGATCTGAAGGGTAGGATCAAAACGGAACAGGAAGGCAACAGCGACATCATCAACATCACGGCCTCATCGCAGGATCCCCGGGTGGCGCAGCGCCTGGCCAACACGGTGGCCCAGGTGTACCAGGAACGGCACGGGCTGGAGCTCAACAAGCGCATTGTCGAAGCCAAGAAATTCATCGAAGGACAACTGACCGTTACCCGGGAAAAGCTGCTGGAATCGGAAGAGGCGATCCGGGATTTTCGGCAAGAACACCGCATGGTCTCGCTGGACGCCGAATCTTCGACAATGGCCGGCCGGCTGAGCGCGCTGAAAACGGCCCACGACCGCGACCTGGCGAACCTCGGCAGGATCAATGAGATCGCCAAACTGCTGGATCGCGCGGAGGACAGCCCCCTCTCCTCCAAGAACGTCTTTTATTTCGACGAAGCGTCCGCCCCCTACAAGAGCCTCAACGATCGCCTCGTGCAACTGATGATGGAGCGGGACCTGCTGCTGATCAACTACACGGATGACTTCCCGCAGGTGATCGAGATCAAAAAGCAGATCAGCGAGATCGTCATCGGCCTGAAGGCTCAATTGGCGGCCCAACGGCAGGCCCTGTCCCAAACCGTCAATGAAACGAAAAGAGCAATCATCGGTCTGGACGCACAGATCCACGCCCTGCCCGACAAGGGACTCGAACTGGCCCGCCTGGAGAGGGACGCGAGCATCAACCGGGAACTCTTCACGCAACTGGAAAAGCGGTACCAGGAATCCCAGATCCAGCATGCCGAGAAGCTCGAAGAGGTCCAGATCGTCAAGCCGGCGCTGGAACCGACCGGACCGATGAACCCGCCCAAGACCGCCGCCACGACGGCCCTCGGCTTTCTGATCGGCCTCGTTCTCGGCGTCGTCTTCGCCTTTGTGATCGAGACCTTCGACACCTCCATCGGCGCCGTGGAGGAGGTAGAGGAATTTCTCGAAACGCGGGTTCTGGGGGTCGTTCCCCAAGTCGACACCGACGAGCTGAAGAGAACCTTCAAGGAAAAAATGTCGCGGGACATCGGAGATGACGAGTTGTGGCGCATCGGACGCCTGATCTCCCACTTCGCCCCCAAAAGCACCGCCGCGGAGAGTTTCCGCGCCCTGCGAACGAATATCAACTTCATCAAGCTGGAACAGGAGATCAAAACGATCGTCTTCACCAGCTCCTCGCCGCAGGAGGGAAAAACCACCATTTCGATCAACCTGGCGATTGCGATGGCCCAGGCGGGCCACAAGGTGCTGCTCATCGACGGAGATTTTCGCCGCCCGGTGGTGTCCAAGATCTTCGGCATTCCGTCCGTCCCCGGTCTGTCGGACGTCATCCTCGGCAATTACAAGTGGCGGGAGACGGTGCGTTCCATTACAGACCTGATGATGGGGCAGATGACCACGGAAGAACTGATGACCAACCCGGGTCTCGACAAGCTCTTCATTCTGACCAGCGGCACGATCTCCCCCAACCCGGCGGAATTGGTCGGCACGAAGATCAACCGGGAGGTCCTCAGCGAAATTCATGAAGAGTACGAATTCGTGATCATCGACGCCCCCCCGGTCCTGGCGGCCACCGATGCGGTGATTTGGGCTTCCATGGCCGACGGGGTGATTCTCGTCTACCAGGTCGGCAAGATCGCCCGCGGCGCCCTCAAGCGGGCCAAGGCCCAGATCGACAACGTGAAAGCCAGGCTTGTCGGCGTCGTCCTCAACGGCCTGAAGGCGGAAATCAGCCCTGATTACGAGTACCATGACAAGTATTATTACTATTACGGCAGCGAACGGAAAAAGAAGCTGACCCTCAGCGAACGGATCGCCTCCCTGCCGGAACGGGTCAGGCGCTACGCCGGTGCGATTCCCGGAAAAATCAAATCGTCCGCGGAAGGACCGGAAAAAGTGAAACCGGGATCGGGAATCACCCACGCGAAATTCCTTTTTGAATCGAGGATCGTCAAAGTCGTTCTGCTGCTCTTGGCGCTCGGCCTGCTGGCCACGGGGCTGTATTATTCCTGGATGATGACGAAGATCATCCCGTCCCCGTCCAAACCCGGGATCGCCGCGCTGCCCCCCCCTCCCCCGAAGGCGGCAGCGCCGCTCCTGCAAAGCAGCGCCGCCGCTCCCATAACGAAGAACAACCCGAACAAGCCCGAGGCGCTCCCCGGCATTGTCCCGGTCACACGGGAGAACCCATTCGCTATCCAGGTACGCGCCACGCAGGATGACCGCGTGGCCAAAGATACGCTGGCGTCTCTGAAAGCCAGAGGACACGACGCGTTCGCTGAAACGACCGCACTTCAGGGAAGAGGGATCTGGAACCGAATCTATATCGGTCGCTTCTCCTCGGAAAACGAGGCGCGACAGTACATCGACACCAAAGACATCGGAGCCGTTTATCCCGATTTCATCATTCGCCGGATCCCGGAAATCGCCCCAAAAACGGCTGAAGGCGGAAATCCGGCGCCGGCGCCCCCCCCCCTGCCGCGATGAGCCCCTATCGACATAGGCGAACGAAATCCCGAAAGCAGAAGACGCCGCTGATGTGGCTGGCGATCATCACGCTCGTGACGGGGCTCGTGGCGTTTATTCTGGGTTGGGGGGGCGGCGTCGTCGATTTCGTCGAGCATTACTTTCAGTATCGAGACACCTCCTACCGGCCGATGGATCTCGAACGGGCTGCCCAGGAAGAAATTCCTGAACCGGGGAAAACCCCTTAGTCAGGTCATCGTTGCCATGCTCTCGATCAATAAAGCCGAAGCCGATATTCGAACCTTGATCCCGCTGGCGGCCGTTACGGCATTGACCTTCCTCGCGGCGATGTTCCTTACCAAACTCACGATTGGCCTCGCTTTTGCGGCCGTTGGCGTCTTCATCCTGGGAGTGGTATGTTTCATGAATCCCGCGGCCGGCCTGTATATTCTCATCGGCGCCATGCTGCTCGGACCGCAGTTCGGCATAGGCGACGTCACCGCCGCGGGTTCACGCGGCCGCGGAATCACCCTTCGCCTGGACGATTTCCTTCTCGTCATCATCGGCTTCAGTTGGTTTCTGAGCACGGCGATCCACAAAGAGAAAGGCCTCTTCCTCAAAACGCCGCTGAACCGCTATATCGCCTACTATTTCATCGTTTGCCTTGTTTCCACCCTGATCGGTTACATGATGGGACGCGTCAGGGGACCATCGGGGATTTTTTTCGTTCTGAAATACTTCGAGTATTTCATCGTCTACTTCATGGCCGTAAATTACCTGAAAGAAAAACAACAAATGGAGCGGTTGATGTGGGCGATGCTCCTCGTCTGTTTCGTTGTCTGTCTGATCGCCATCTATCAGATTCCCTCCGGTGTTCGCGTCTCGGCGCCCTTCGAAGGCGAAAATGGCGAGCCGAATACCTTGGGAGGCTATCTGGTTCTCATGTTGTCCATCGTTTTGGGACTGCTGTTCCACAATTACGGCACCATCAAAAGGAAGCTCTTCCTCGGCAGTCTCGTTTTTTTCATTTTGATCACCCTGGCCGCAACGCTTTCCCGGAGTTCCTGGCTGGCGCTGGGCCCGATGCTCATCGCCTTGATCTGGTTCAGCCGACGGAAGTTGTTCGTGCTTATCCCGCTGATCCTTCTGGTGGCCGTATCTTTTTTGCTGTTGCCCACGACGGTGAAGGACAGGGCCCTATACACCTTTACCCAAAAAGCCGGACAGGGACAGGTCAAGGTCGGAGAGATCCGTCTCGACACATCCACCTCCGCGCGGCTGATTTCCTGGCAACAGGTCCTGACACGGGATTTCATTGCCCAACCGCTGTTGGGGTACGGGGTTACCGGATACGCCTTCGTCGATGCCCAATATCCCCGCGTTCTGGCGGAAACGGGGCTGATGGGGCTGTTTTTTTTCTTCGCCCTGCTGATGGCCATCTACCGCAATGCCCGCCAGACCCGCCGCCTCGACACGGAGGACCCCTTCTATCTCGGCATATCGACGGGATATCTGGCGGGCTTTTTCGCAATGCTGACCCATGCTGTTGGGGCCAATACTTTCATCATTGTCCGAATCATGGAGCCCTTCTGGTTTCTGACGGCGATCATCATCATGATCCCGCGGATACAGTCCTCTTCTCGACTGGATGCCACACAGAGAGGGCAAACATTGCGGATACCGGCATGAAAAGCTTGCCATCCCGAACTTGAAGAAAAGGTATGTGTAGCGTTAACATGCCTGATTAAGTATTCCCGGATTGACATGCTGATGTAATCCAAAGAGCGGAGCTGTATGACCAACTCGTTTTCTTTACATCCAGCCGAACAAATACTGGTCATTGAACCGGGGCGGACAGAGAAAAACTACTGGGCCGATCTCTGGCGCTACCGTGAGCTTTTTCTGATCCTGGCCTGGCGGGATATCTCTGTCCGTTACAAGCAGACCATCATCGGAGTTCTCTGGGCACTCATCCGGCCGTTGCTCACGATGGTCGTCTTCACCGTCATCTTCGGGCGCATCGCCAAACTCCCCAGCGACGGCAACGCCCCCTACGCCCTGATGGTCTTTGTGGCCATGCTGCCCTGGTCGCTCTTCTCGAACGCCTTGAGCGAATCTTCCAACAGCCTGATCAACAACGCCAACCTGATCGGCAAGATTTACTTTCCCCGGTTGATCATCCCGATGGCCACTCTCGTAACCGCTTTCATTGATTTTCTCATCAGCTTCGTGATCCTCATCGGCATGATGATCTGGTATCAATTTCCCCCGGGTTGGCCAATTCTTTTGCTGCCGGCCTTCATTATCCTGGCCTTGCTCGTCAGCCTTGGACCGGGCCTCTGGATCACGGCCCTGAACGTCAAATACCGCGATTTCCGCTATGTGATCCCGTTCGTGGTGCAGTTCGGCCTCTATGTCTCACCCGTCGGCTTCAGCAGCGGGGTCATCCCGGAAAAATGGCGCCTCCTCTACAACCTCAATCCCATGGTGGGCGTCATCGATGGTTTCCGCTGGTGCCTCCTTCGTGGTAACAGCCCCCTGTACCTCCCAGGCTTCCTGCTGAGCCTGGCCATCATCGCCTTTTTCCTCTATCTGGGCGTTTCCCGTTTCCGGAAGACGGAAAAAACCTTTGCCGATTTGATCTGAAAGAACCATGTCCGATATCGTCATAAAAGCAGAAAACCTCGGGAAACGATACATCATAGGCCACCAGGCTGGGAAGGGCGACCGCACGACGTTTCGGGAAGCGCTCATCCAGAATACACGGAATCTCTGGAACAAGAGCCGTGACCTGGTCCAGGGAAAACCCGTCATCCAGGGCGACACGCTGGAAGAGGTCTGGGCGCTCAAGGATGTAAGCTTCGAGATCCGGCGCGGCGAGGCCGTGGGGATCATCGGCCGCAACGGCGCCGGCAAAAGCACGCTGCTGAAGATCCTGAGCCGCATTACCGAACCCACCACAGGACGCGTGACCATTCGGGGCCGCGTCGCCAGCCTCCTGGAGGTGGGCACCGGGTTCCACTCGGAGTTGTCGGGAAGGGAGAACATCTATCTCAACGGCACGATTCTGGGCATGGGCCGAGCCGAGATCAGGCGCAAGTTCGACGAGATCGTCGCTTTCGCCGAGGTGGAGAAATACCTCGATACCCCGGTCAAACGTTACTCGAGCGGCATGTATGTGCGCCTTGCCTTCGCCGTCGCCGCCCACCTGGAACCGGAAATCCTGGTGGTAGACGAGGTGCTGGCAGTCGGTGATGCACAATTTCAGAAGAAATGTCTGGGGAAGATGGGAGAAGTTGGGAGAGAGGGCCGGACTGTATTGTTCGTTAGTCACCATATGCCTTCAATACAACGACTCTGCATTCAATCAATTTTACTTAAAAATGGGCATCTTCAGACTATTGGACGAACTGAGAATATCGTCGCATCCTATTTATCCAATGCACCATCAATCAGCAGTTCAGAAGATTTAACTTATCTACCAAAAAGCCGAAGGCATGGAAATGGCTTGGCACGTTTTATAAGAATCGACCTATTTGCTTTAGATGGACGATCTACAAACGAGATAAGTCATGGAGAACCTTTCACAATACGGCTGCAGATCAAAGTAGAAAAAATGCTCGAGGCAGTGCTGTTTGGATTTAGTTTTGTGGCGGCAGACGGAACAGAGATTATGGGTAGTACGGCAAGAGATTGTGGGATCACTGATCGATTAGAAACTGGAATTCAAACCTTTTCATGCAAGGTAGATCCAATGATTCTTAATCCCGGAAGATACTACATAAGAGCAGCCATTTTCAGGAAGAATGAGGTTTTTGACCATATTGATGAATTGATTGCTTTTGATGTGCTTAATGTCGCGCATAATCTCTTGTTGTCACCAGTTGATCATTTAGTTGGCATGGTTTACGTACCTTTTGAGTGGCGTCATGATTGATTTATCACTCAAACGTCTCAAGGCAGCTATCACATCCCCGATCAGCTCGGATATTATTACCGTTTATAACACGAGCAGCATTCTGGTTTGATTTGAAATTGATTGCATCGCAGAAAATGTCATCTGGGACATGGAAATTTAACATGTTCATGTATCGTCTAAGGGGTTATTTTTGAAAAGATCTTCGATCTTGATTCTCGGTGCTGGCCCAACGGGATTAGGCGCAGCTCGACAACTCACAATAGCGGGGGAATCTGATTGGGCGTTACTAGAAGCCAGCAGTGAAGCGGGAGGAATGGCCGCCTCTTTTTTTGATGAAAATGGTTTTACGTGGGACATTGGCGGACATGTGCAGTTCTCACATTACATTTTCTTTGACAAAGCGATGGAGGAATTTCTCGGCCGCAATGGCTGGCTCAATCACCAGCGTGAGTCGTGGGTGTGGATGCGTGATCGGTTTATTCCATATCCTTTTCAAAACAATATCCATCACCTGCCTAACGACGATCTGAATCATTGTCTTCAGGGATTGTTGAAGATCGAATGCCAACTTAAACCGAAGCCGTCAAACTTTCAAGAATGGATAGACAGCTCCTTTGGGCGGGGGCTTGCAGAAGTGTTCATGGATCCTTACAATTTCAAGGTCTGGGCCTATCCACCAGCCATGTTAAACACGACCTGGGTGGGTGAGCGAGTTGCCGTAACGGACCTAGGACGCGTGCTAAAAAATCTTGTATATCGGACAAATGATCTCTCCTGGGGGCCAAACAACACTTTCCAGTTTCCAAAAAAGGGAGGCACTGGCGCAATCTGGCGGGCATGCGCCGCACAGTTGCCTCAATGCAAATTACACTTCAATACAAAAGTTGCCCGAATCGATCTACAGACCAAACGAGTTTACACAACTGATGGCCTCGCACATGCTTACGAGCGACTCATCTCCACAATTCCTCTTCGGGAGCTTATCAACCTGACAGGTCAAATGCAGTTAAAAGCGCTGGCTAAACGAGGACTGCTTTATTCAAGTTCAAATATCTTAGGTTTGGGGCTTCGGGGTAAGCCCAGAGAGGATTTAGCAACGAAGTGTTGGATGTACTTCCCGGAAAACAATTGCCCCTTCTATCGTGTAACCGTCTTCAGTAACTATTCACCCTACAACGTACCTGACATAAATCATTACTGGTCACTGATGTGTGAGGTATCCGAGTCTTTCCAAAAACCTGTGGATCAAGCGGCACTCATGGAACAAGTTATTCAGGGAACAATGAATACAAAGCTGATCGAACGTCGAGAGGACATCATTTCAACTTGGCAGTATCGCGCCGAATACGGCTACCCCACACCTTGCCTTCACCGGGATGAGGTACTTGCAGAGATCATACCATTTCTGGAACATCACAATGTGTATTCAAGAGGTCGATTCGGTATGTGGAAATATGAGGTCGGCAACCAAGACCACTCCTTTATGCAAGGAGTGGAAGTCGTTGAGCACTTACTCAACGACAGGGAGGAAATCACTGCGTTTGATGCAAATCATGTGAATAGTAGAAAGCACCCTTGGCCATTTGAGCGTTGGCTGGAAACTGACAAGAGTAAGACGTTATTAATCCGGCAAATAGACATATGAATTTTGTTATGCGGCATAGGCGACCTTATGATGCTTGAAATAGCTTCTGACATGTGCCGGCCGCCTGATGAGCGTTTTCATAAATGAACGGGTTTTCTTTTCCAGATCTTCCCGGTTTCGGACTGGTTTCCCTGAGTGAACTTTGTTCTTGAGGTTTCCGTTCAAGTATTCATCCGGATTGAGTTCCGGCGAATAGGATGGAAGATGAAAGACTTCAATCTGTTCCCGATGTTCGTCCAACCATTTTTTAACCCCTTGGCTATGATGAACACGAAGATTGTCCAGAATCAAAAAGACCTTGCGACCGGCATCCTTCGTCAAGCGGGTCATGAACGTAATCAAAAGCTTGGAGTTCATGGCATCCCGATACATCATGAACCGAACCTTTCCGCCGTTGGTGATGGCCGAGATCATGCTGACATGGCTCTTCTTGGCAACCAAGCGGACCTCCGGTGTCTGTCCTTTCGGAGCAAATCCCCTGACCCGATTTGCTCCCGTCTGAATCCCCGTCTCATCGCCCCAGTGAATCTCCGCCTTCTCCTGCTTTGCGCGAGAGGCAATATCCGGATAATCCTCCGCCAGCCATTTCTTGACGGCCTGAGAACTCTGTTCATAGGCCCGCTTGACCGGCTTCTGCGGAGTAAAACCCCATCGTTTGAGGTACTCCCCAACCGTCCGAATTGGCATCTCGATGCCAAACAACTGCCGGATCAACAGCTTCACGGCGTCCCGCGTCCACAGCGCAAAGGGAAGCTTCATCTGGTCCGGGGTCTTGTCGATCAATGCCTTGCGCAATTCCGATTCCTGATCCACCGAAAGCGTCCGTTGTTCCCCGGTGCGGCGACCTCGCCTTCCCGGTTTGATGGCCTTGCTACCCTCCTTCTTGTAGCTTTGCCATATCGTACTGGAGCAACCGACACTGATCCCAAGTCCTGCCGCCACGACCGTGTTCTTAACACCTTGCTTTCGAAGCCGAATAATCTGCTTCCGAATCTCATATTGCGTCTGGGGACTGTGTCTGCGTGCATCTATTTTTTCCATGCAGACTGTATATCACAAATTAACCTAACTTCATATGTTTATTTGCCGTGGTAATAGCAAAGCAAATATAACGATGAATATGACACCACCACCCATCGCACCCGTCCCTTCTGGTGTCGATCGCCCAATATGGTCAGTAATGATACCCACATTCAACTGTGCAAAATATCTATGCAAGACCCTGAATAGTGTCCTAGCACAGGATCTAGGCCCTGGGCAGATGCAGATTGAAGTAATAGATGATCTCTCCACCCAGGACGACCCAGAACCTTTGGTCATGGAACTGGGGAAAGGTCGGGTTTCTTTTTATCGTAAACCGCAAAACGGTGGAGCAATTGCAAACTTCAATACCTGCATTGAGCGCAGTCGGGGACACCTTGTGCATATTCTACATGGGGATGATTGGGTGGAGAACGGTTTTTATGAACAATTTCAAAAAGCCTTTGAACAACATTCGGATATCGGTATTTGCATTGCGCGAGTATTTGTCGTGGAGGAAAATGGTGAGCTTGATTCGCTTAGTCCACGTATCCCACTTTTGGAATCATTAACAGGCCAAGCTGAGTTCATGTATTACAACAATCCGGTGAGAACCCCAGGCGTTGTTGTACGCCGCAGGCAGTATGAATTACAAGGTGGTTTCTTACTCCCACTAGTGCATACGGCCGACTGGGAGATGTGGATCCGCATTATCCGTCGGTCTAGAGGGGCTTTTCTGAACAAGCCTCTCGCAAGTTATCGTTTCTTTCCGGGCAACGACACCGGGCGTCTCATTAAATCAGCCGAAAACCTCCATGATTACTTAAGACTCGCGAATATTATAAAGAATTACGACGATAAATTTGATTTCAAAAAATTCCAGAACAATGTGATGCGCATGGCGATGACACAAAGTAGACTTTTTGAAGAAATCGGAAATGTTAAGGCTTATGAAGCAAATAAGACATTTTACAAGGAATTATTAGCAAAGCAGCCGATAAAGAGGAGAGTGATTGAAGCAGCCCGAAATGCCCTGCTTAAATTGGTCAGGATTACAAATTAAAATACATACAATTTAATATATCCTCAATCCATGAAAATAAGTTCAGTGATTTGATATTTTCTTGCATAAAGTTTTGATGTTCTTTGATAATTATGCTATAGCTTTGCCCACAAAAACTCACTGGACGGGTGAATTCATGAAGCGATTTATCCTTGAGTATTCTGACGAAGAATTTTACACCTCAACCTCCGGCATCGCCTTGGTCGGCCATGCGTTAAACCGTTTCACAAACCTCGCCTAATCCATTGCCAAGGCGGTTCCCCTGTCCCACGGCATTTCTCATGCCGACGTGATCCGATCCTTCTGTGCGCTGCTTGCCCAAGGGAAGAGCGATTATGCGGTGTTGATTACAAAATTGTTTTA
>DIKL01000122.1:4306-4532 GCA_002424545.1 Syntrophaceae bacterium UBA5619 | reverse complement strand
AAAGATGGGTTGATCAGACGCTTACTTTGGCTTGACATGCGGTCATTTCTGTTTGACTCACACATTAGTTTGTGTAAACTAACAGGAAGCAGATTTGGGGTAACATATGGGTAACTGCTTTTTCCAGTGCGGGTAACAAGGGGAAAGTTACCCCTAAAATGACTGTATTTTGATGAATCTTATAACACGTCTTTGGACAACAGACAAGAAAAAACCCGCTATTTCT
>DIKL01000122.1:0-4269 GCA_002424545.1 Syntrophaceae bacterium UBA5619 | reverse complement strand
CCTGGCCTCGGCGTTGCGAACGCCGCGCTCTCCCAGCTGAGCTACATCCCCAATTTTTCTATAGAAAGCGGCGCGGTAATGAGCTCCCTCTTGCAGTTTCGCACGGAGCATATATGATTCGCGTTCAGGCTGTCAAGAAATAGTTGCCCCGCGTTGGATCGACCCACGGCGGGTTTTTCGGTGGAACCATCACAGGGCGTCTTTCCATTTGCCGCCGGGAGGAAATCATGGATCTCAACCCCCTCTTTGAGCCGCGGACCATGGCGGTGTTCGGGGTGTCGTCGAGCAACTACCGCCATCCGGCCAACGAGATCTTCATCAAGAATCTGCTTCGCTACCCGGTGAAGGTCTACGGGGTCAATCCCCGCGGCGGAACCGTGAACGGTCAGCCCATCCTCCGGAGCGTATCGGAGATCCCCGAACCGATCGACCTGGCGGTCATCGCCGTCCGGTCCGAGTTTGTTCCGGATCTGCTGTCCGAGTGCATCGGGATGAAGGTCCGCGCCGCGACGGTCATCTCGGGGGGATTTGCCGAGAGCGGCCGGCAGGATTTGCAGGAGCGGATCGTTGCGATCGCGCGGGAGGCCTCGTTTCCATTTGTCGGACCCAACTGCCTTGGGATCTACGTTCCTTCGCATGTGGACACCCTCTTCCTGCCGGCCGAGCGTATGGTCAAGTCCGCCATCGGCAACGTATCCTTCGTGAGCCAGAGCGGCGGCATTCTTGTCGACCATCTGATCAAATTCTCCGAAGAGGGGGTCGGGCTCGCCAAGGCCGTCAGCATCGGAAACAAGGCCATTCTGGGCGAACTGGAGCTCCTCGACTATCTCGCGCGCGACCCGGCCACGCGCGTGATCGCCTTCTACATCGAAGGCTTCGGCAAAAACGAGGGCCGGGAATTCGTTCTTCGCGCCGAAAAATGCGGCAAGCCGGTGATCGTTCTGAAATCCGGCAAGAGCCCGGGCGGGAGCCGGGCCGTCTCCAGCCATACGGCATCGCTGGCGGGAGACTACGCCGGCTTTTCCGCGGCCCTCTGCCAGCACGGCGTGGTCGAGGCGGCAAGCGAACTGGAACTTGTCTCCTTCTGTGAATCGCTGAGCATCTACCAAAAGCCGATCGGGGGCAGGGTAGGGATCGTCACGGTCAGCGGCGGGCATGGAGCGATGGCTGTCGATGCCTGTTCCGCGCTTGGAATCGCCGTTCCGGAACTGCCGGAAGCCGTCCGGGATGCGCTCCGCCAATCCCTCAGCCCCAGTGTCCGGGAGATCGCCACGTTGTCCAACCCGATCGACCTCACCGGAAGCGGAATCGACGACGACTTCGTCGCCACCGCCGAAATGTTGCTGGCCATGGAGGAGATCGACTGCATGCTGGCGCTGCTTCTTCCCTACATTCCCGGGATCACGTCCGATCTCGGGGCCAAGCTCAGCAGCGTGGCGGCGCGTCACGGCAAACCCCTGATCGCCTACGTCCCCCATGTGGACAAGTACGCCATGATGATCGAGGGATTTGAACTCAACGGCGCCCCCGTATCACCCTCCATTGAAGGTGCGGTGTTGATGGTCGAGGCGCTCCGGAGGAACAGGCCATGATCCAATCTTCTCCCGATATCCTGAGGATCATCGAGGAGGCCCGCGGGGAGGGCTGGGTTCTCGAGCCCGATGCCAAGCGGCTCTTCTCCCTGGCGGGGCTGGTGGTCCCCCGCTTCGTTTTCGCCCGGACCGTGGACGAGGCAACCGGTTTCTCGCGTGAGATCGGATATCCTGTGGTCGCCAAAATCGTTTCCCCGAAAATCTTCCACAAATCGGACGTGGGCGGGGTGGTGGTCGGGATCGGCGAAGACGGGAGACTTGCGGCGATATTTGAACGTTTCCGGAATCTGGATGGCTTTCTCGGCGTACTGGTCGAGGAAATGTTGCCGAAGGGAATCGAATTGATCCTGGGGGCAAAGATCGATTTGCAGTTCGGCCCGATGATCCTGCTGGGGATGGGAGGAACCGGCGTGGAGATCTACAAGGATGTCGTTCTGCGGATGGCGCCTCTCGCTGAGAAAGATGCGCTGGCGATGATCGGGGGGTTGAAGGCGCGTCGACTGCTTGAAGGATATCGTGGCGCCAATCCGGTGGATAAAGGAAAACTGACGGAAACCATTCTGGGCTTCTCGGAAGTGGTCATGGCTCTGAAGGACCGGATCGAGTCGATCGATATCAATCCTCTGCTCTGCTACCCCGACCGCTGCATGGTGGCGGACGCACGCATTATCCTCAGCGGATGAGCGGAACGGATTTCCGTTGTTCAAAGCCGCCCGACAGGGCCGGAACAGGCAGGGTTTCTCGTCGGATACGGTTGTCGCATGGACCGTATCCCGGAAGGTTCTATCGGGAGATCGGATATTGACACCCCCCGTAAAGCGTGTTAGACGGCACCCTCTTCTGATCAGATTGCCCCTGTAGCTCAGACGGATAGAGCGACGGATTCCTAATCCGCAGGCCCCGCGTTCGAATCGCGGCAGGGGCACCACTTAAAAATCAGCCACTTACCAGCCTAAGCCGCGTGGTTGAAATCCTCTTTTTCGGCGATTGTGACAGATTTGTGACAATCCGCGGTTTTTCCTTGTCCATCATCTCAATCGTCGCCCGCAGGCTTTCCGTGTAATGGTGCGCATACCTCATGACCATGGACGTGTTTTTCCATCGGCCGAGCTTCTGAACCGCAAAGAGATCCGCCCCGTTCTGCACCAGCCGTGAAGCAAAGGTATGCCGCAAATCGTGAAAACGAATCTTCGCAATCCCCGATTCCTTGACCGCCTGGCGATAGGCCCGCATCAGGTTGCTGGCGACGATCCGGTGCCGGCAGCCGTTGGGGAAGACGTAGCGATTCACATTCACGCCCTCCCGATAACGCGCTGCCAGGATCTTCACGGCGTTTCCGTTTAGCGGCAGCGTATCAATGCACCGGTTCTTTTGCTCGGAAATCGTCAAGGTACGGCGGTCCATGTCGATCTGCCCCCACTTGAGGTCCAGGATTTCGCTCTGTCGCATGCCTGTGTTGATGGCAAAGACGATGATGTCCTGAATCCACTCTGGGGAAGCCTTGAGCAGCTTGACTTCCTCTTCCGGCGTGAGCCATCTTTCAAGCTTGTTGCTGAGCCGCTCCTTCCTGACCCTTTTAACTGGATTGTCGATGGCCAATTGCCACTCCGTCATGGCAATGGTAAAGACATGGCTCATGACCGTAAGCTCGTAATTGATGGTTCGGGGGCTGACCCCCTCGCATCGACGCTGCACCTTGTAATCGGAGATCAGGGCAGGAGTAATCTCCGTCAAGTCGTAATGACCGAAGGCTTCGTTGAGGTGATTGAACAGGCTTTTATCTCTTCGTTGGGATGATTCCGCTTTATTCACTGCCGAATACTCGGTCAGATACTTGTCGGTCAAATCCTTGAACGTACACCGTTCACCTTGCGGTTGTTCAAACCACTTTCCTTCCGCTATCTCGCCCTTCAATTTGTCAAAGATCCTGATGGCCAGCTTCTTGTCTTCCGTCTCCGTTGATCGTCGGAATCGCTTGCCATGATGAGCAAAGCTCATCCACCAGACCGATCCTCTTTTATAAAGACCCATGTGTTGTCTCCTTCCTGGGTCCCTTGCTTCGGTCTGATTTCCCGTGGTCAAGATTATAGGCCTCGCCTTTGCTTTGGTCAATTGCCTTTCTAATCAATTTGTCAATATCGGCATTGCCTTTCCCTGTTCTCCTCACCCGGTGATTTCCCGATGGAATGCCCTGGCCGCAAGCCCTGCCGCGGTGGTGCTCCATCCAGGAATCTATCTCCTGCTTCCTGAACCGAATGAGCTTCCCCACGCGATAGTGGGGGAGCTCCGGCACCAGGGCATAGAGGGTCTTCATCTTGACCTTCAAGTAATGGGACAGGTCCCGGATGTCCCAATAGCCGTTTTCAGTGACAGCGCATGGTTCCATAGTCAGTCCCTACTTTTGATTTCGCCATGGGTGGCGGACAGCCGTACGCCTCTATCTTCCACCGCCGCTTATAAATCTGCCCGTCGCCGCTTCTCGTACCGACGGAGTTCCTCGGCGGACACCCGCAGGCATCCCCGAAGGCGGACGGCCTTCAACTCTCCCAGATCGATCATTCGGTAGACCGTCTGGGGGGAAACGTCAAAACGGACGGACAGCTCACCGACCCGGTAATACCGCTTCGTGGTCAACGCTGTTTTCTGCCTCTGGATGCCCCCACCGATGAATGATGGA
>DIKL01000092.1 GCA_002424545.1 Syntrophaceae bacterium UBA5619 | reverse complement strand
TCGTGATCGCGTTTCTTCTGATCTATGCCCTCCCGATTCAGATTCCCCTGCAACAGGCGGTCAGCAGGACCTTCCAGGCATCCTCCCAGAAAAACGCCATCCTCGTTGAAGGACTCTCCGGCCTCGAAACGATCAAGATGCTGGGCGCCGAAAGCCAGATTCAGCGTGCCTGGGAGGAGGCGGTCAGCTATATCGCGCAGTGGAGCTCCCGGTCGCGGTTTCTGTCGGGTTCGGTCGCCGATCTCTCCTTCTTCATGCAGAGCACCGTGGTGGTGGGCGTGGTCATCGGCGGCGTCTACATGATCAGCGACGGCAAGCTCACCCAGGGCGGCCTGATCGCCCTGGTCATCCTCTCCCGGCAGGTGCTGGCGCCCATGGGGCAGATGGTGGGCCTCGCCGCGCGTTACCAGCGGGCCAAGGAGGCGCTCAAAACGCTCAACGACATCATGGATCTTCCCGTGGAGAGACCCGCGGGCAAGGTCTTCCTGCACCGGGCCCGTTTTGACGGCGCCATTGGAATCAAGAATCTGACCTTTTCCTACCCCGGCCAGACCGCCAGGGTTCTGAACAACATTACGCTGGAAATCCGCGCCGGCGAAAAGGTCGGCATCATCGGCCCCATCGGCTCGGGAAAGACCACGCTGGGCAAACTCATGCTGGGCCTCTACGAACCCCAGAGCGGCATGGTCACGATGGACGGAACGGACATCCGCCAGATCGATCCCACGGAACTGCGCCGGTTCATCGGGTATGTTCCCCAGGACATTCAGCTTTTCCGCGGCACCGTCCGGAATAACATCACCATGGGCACCCACGACGTGGACGACATGACCATTTTGCGCGCTTCGGATATGGCCGGCGTCGACGAATTCGTCAAAAAGCATCCCCTCGGGTATGACATGGAGATCGGGGAACTGGGCCGGGGGCTCTCCGGAGGGCAGCGGCAGTGCATCGTCATTGCGCGGGCGATGCTGCTCGATCCGCCCGTGCTGGTACTGGACGAGCCGACCAGCAACATGGACAACCGGACCGAGGTCCGGCTCAGAAAGAAACTGGCCGAGGTAATCCAGGACAAGACCCTGATCCTGATCACGCACCGGGCCTCTTTGCTGGAAATGGTGAATCGCCTCGTCGTCATCGACAACGGAACCATCGTTGCGGACGGACCCAAGGCCGCCGTCCTCGAGGCGATGCGGAGAGGCCAGCTCAAAATGTAAGGCGGGAGAAAATTCTGTGACTGAAACAACCGAAAACAAACCAACACCGGCGACCAGCGAATCCAAACCCAAGGAGTTGTTCTATCGCATAAAGGCGGAAGACGTCGATTTCGCCACGGATATTCGGACATCCATTCTTGCCCAGTCCCCCCGGGGCGGCAGGGCGATCATCTGGACGGTCCTGGTTCTTTTCATCGCCGGTCTCTACTGGGCCTCGGTTTCCGAAATCGAGGAGGTCACTCGCGGTGCGGGCAAGGTGATTCCCGCCGGGCAGATTCAGGTCGTTCAGAATCTGGAGGGAGGAATCCTCGCGGAGATCCTCGTCAAGGTCGGGGACACGGTTCAAAAAGACCAGCTGCTGCTGCGCATCGATGACACACGGTTTGCATCGTCCTTTCAGCAGAACCGGGCGAAGTATCTTGCCAACAAGGCCAAGGCGGCGCGTCTGCAGGCCGAGACAAGCGGCACGCCCTTCCATCTTCCCGAGGAAGTCATGCAGGAAGCGCCTGAGATAGGCCTGCATGAACAGCAGCTTTACCTCTCCCGGCAGAACGAGCTTCGTTCCGGCATCGAAATCAAGCAGGAACAGATCAATCAGCGCGTCAATGAACTCAAGGAGCTCAACGTCAGACTCGAAGAGCTCACCAAGACCTATAACCTTTTTCAGAAAGAGCTCGCTCTGCTGAGGCCGCTTGTGGAAAAAGGCGCCATTGCGGAGATGGAGGTTCTTCAGACGGAACGCAGGGCAGGCGAGATGCTCGGCGAAATCGAAACGACCCGGCAGGCCATTCCCCGGGTCCGTTCCAAGATTGGAGAAAGCCAGGTGGCGCTCAAGGAACTCCGGTTGAACTTCCTGAACAAGGCAAAGGCGGAATTGAACGAGGTCTCGTCGCAACTCGGCGAGGACGCCGCCACCTCCATCGCCCTGAAGGACCGCCTCGACCGTACGCACATAGTCTCCCCGGTCAACGGCACGGTCAACCGCCTCCTGATCAACACCGTGGGCGGAGTCGTTCAGCCCGGCATGAACCTCATCGAGATCGTTCCGACGGAAGCGACTCTCCTGATCGAGGCGAAAATCAACCCCTCCGACATCGCTTTTCTGCGGCCGGGACAGGCGGCGAAGATCAAGATTACCGCCTACGACTATACGATTTACGGGGGGCTCGATGCCAGGCTGGAGCGCATCGGCGCGGACAGCCTCACGGACGAAAAGGGAAACAGCTATTATCTCGTCGAGTTGCGGACCGACCGGAACTATCTCGGCCCCGAAGACAACCCCCTGCCGATCATTCCCGGAATGGTCGCGACGGCGGACATTCTGACCGGCAAGAAAACGATTCTGACGTATCTTTTAAAACCGGTCCTGAGGGCCAAGCACATGGCTTTGAGAGAGAGGTGATCGCATGGCGATTCTGTTGAGCAGTTCCAACCCGTCGGT
>DIKL01000118.1 GCA_002424545.1 Syntrophaceae bacterium UBA5619 | reverse complement strand
TGCGCAGGGTGATGAAGCGGCGATGCATGCTGCGGTCGGACAGGGAGTAGATGAACTCCTTGAGCAGAGGCTCGTCGCTGATCTTGACCGGACGGAGGAAGATCTCTTCCCCGGTCTTCGTCGTGCGATAGGTCTCGAGTTCCTCGGGGTATTCGCCGCTCTTGCCGGGAACGAACTTCTGGTCCCGGTAGATCAGGCCGCCCTGCCGCGCCTCTTCGATGAGCGCCGGACGGAAATCGGGGTGGGCGATGGCGATGAGTTCCATGGCCCGCTCCCGGATGTTTTTCCCGTGCAGGTAGGCGATGCCGTATTCCGTGACCACGTAGTGGATGTCTCCCCGGATCAGGGAGGTCCCCACCCCCTCCTTGAGGAAGGGCACGATTCGCGAAACCCGGCCGTGGTCCGCCGTGGACAGGAGGGCCAGGATCGTCCGTCCGTTTTTCGCGAGCACCGTGCCGCGCATGAAATCGGCCTGGCCGCCGATCCCGCTGTAGAAGGTCTTGCCGATGGACTCCGCCGTGGCTTGGCCGGTCAGGTCGATCTCCAGGCCGGTATTGATGGCCGTCATGTTATCGTGCTGGGCGATGATGAGGGGATTGTTCGTATAGTCGATGGTCTTGAACTCGATAAAGGGATTGTCGTCGATATACGCATAGGTTTCGCGGTGTCCCATGCAGAAGGCGGCGATGGTCTTCCCCCGGTTGATCGGCTTCTGGGAATTGTCGATGACCCCCTTCTTCATCAGCTCCACGATGCCGTCGGACAGCAGTTCCGTATGGACGCCGAGGTGTTTCTTGTGCTGCAGGTTTGAAAACAGGGCGTTCGGGATGATTCCGTACCCCACCTGAATCGTATCGCCATCCTGGACGAGTTCGGAGATGTATTTGCCGATCCGCTGGGCGGCCTCGAAATCCACCCCCGCTTCGTATTCGAGGAGGGGCTCGTCATGGGGGATGATGAAATCGACGTTCTCGATCCGGATGAAGCTGTCCCCGTGAACCCGGGGCATGTGCCGGTTGACCTGGGAGATCACCAGCCCCGCCGCCTCCGTGGCGGCCTTGACGATGTCCACGCTGACGCCGAGGCTCATGCAGCCGTGTTTGTCCGGCGGCGAGGTCTGGATCAGGGCCACCTCGATCGGGACCATGCCCCGGCGCATGAGATTGGGCACCTGGGACAGGAAGACCGGCGTATAGTCGGCCATCCCCTTGTTGACCGCGTCCCGGGTGGGGTGACCGATGAAGAAGGAGTTGTGGCGGAAGTTTTCCTTGAACTTCACATCCGTATAGGGGGCGACGCCCAGGGTCCAGACGTGAAGCACCTCCGCGTCGAAGAACGCCGTCGGGTGCGATTCCACATATTGGATCAGGGCGCGCACCAGATACTGCGGCTCGCCGCAACCCGTGGAAATGAAGATTCTGTTCCCGCGGCGGATCCGGCCGAACACCCGCTCTTCCGATGCGAACTTTTCCGGATAGATTTCCCGCCAGGGATTGAGCGCCAGTCCCGTGTCGTCTTCCATAAGTGCTTTGCCCCTTTTGATATCATTCTGATGGTGCTGAATAACACGAAACCCGATCAATATCAAACTTCTGTCGTCATCGCGACTCGAACCGTTTCCCCATTGCAATTTTTGTAAGACCTGTCATATAGAACGAAAAAAAAGGGGAGGGCGAAGATGAACTCAGCGGACTTATATCAGGAGCTGACGCAGAAGGTCGGCATGGCGCATTCGGCCATCGTTCCCGACCTCTGGCGGATGATCTGCACGGAGGAGGAGGCCCGGATCGTCAACGCCATGCCCGGGACCGCGGAAAGCCTGGCGGAGACGTTCGGCAAGCCGGTCACAGAGATGCAGGCTCTCCTCGATGAGCTGTACCACCGGGGCGTCGCGTTCGATTACGTCAAGGACGGCCGGCAGTTCTACCGCATGCCCCGCCACATCATCCAGTTTCACGACGCCACGATTCTCTGGCCGGAGGCCCCCCAGGCGTTGCTCGATCTCTGGGTGAAATTCACGGAGGAGGAGTACCCGTCTCTGCCCGCCCTCGTGACCCAGGCGGGCCTGCCTTCCTTTTTCCGCGTCATCCCGGTCAACGAGGCCATCGCGTCGAAAAGCGAGGTCCTGCCCTATGAGGATGCCGCGAAGATCCTGGAGAACGCCAATAGCCTGGCCGTCACCAAGTGCACCTGCCGGTTCGTTATGAAGAAGTGCGACCGTCTGCTGGAGGCCTGCATTCAGCTCAACCGGGGCGCGGATTATGCCATCAAGCGCGGCACCGGCCGCCGGATCGACGTCGCCGAGGGCAAGGAAATCCTGAAGCAGGCCCGGGCGGCGGGCCTCGTCCACATGACGGAAAACAAGGCCGGCATCGGGAACGTCATCTGCAACTGCTGTGATTGCTGCTGCATCGGGATCCCGTTTGCCAAGAACCCCGCGACCCGGGGCGTCATTGCGACCAGCCGCTACCGGGCTGATGTCGATGCCGGGAGCTGCACGGCCTGCGGCCTGTGCATCGAGGTCTGTCCCGTGGAGGCCATTTCCGAAAACGGCGCGGACGCCGTCACGGTCGATCCGGCGCTCTGCATCGGCTGCGGCCTGTGCGCCTTCGAATGCCCGGTTGCGGCCATCGGCCTGAAGCAGGTCCACCCGGCAAGTTTCATCCCGGCCTGATGACCATGCGCATCGCGGTCTTTTCCGATACCCACGGCAACAAGAACGACATGCGGGACGTCGTGCGGACGTTCGCTCCGCTCGACCTGGTCCTCCACCTGGGAGACGGGGTCCGGGACGGCGGCCTGGTGGCGCACGAGGCGGACCTTCCCTTTCAGGGCGTCCAGGGGAACGAGGACTACGGGTCCGATCTTCCCGGCAAACTTGTGCTCGACCTGGACGGCTGGCGCTTCCTCCTGGCGCACGGCCACCACATGAACATCAACCCCTATCACCCGGCGGCGGTCTGGCAGCAGGATCTGCAGGAGATGGCGGATTGGGCGAAGGGACAGGCGGCCGATGTCCTCCTGTTCGGCCATGCCCACAAGCCCGTCCTGCAAAAAGAAAACGGAGTCGTCCTGTGCAATCCCGGCGACCAGTACATCGGCGCCACGACCGGGGCGTCGTTCGCCCTCGTGGTCCTGGAGGATGCGACGGCCCACTTCCGGATCTTCCGGAAAAACGGGCCGGGTGCCTGGGATCTCCTGGCGGAGCTCCGACCCGCCCGCGCCTGAAGCAACGCCGAAAAGCCCCATTCACAGGGAATTCATGGGGCGCGGGTACTGGCTGTGGTCGGCCAGTTCCCCCTGGGAGGCAGCAGGAAAGCTTTCTGCTTTCTCAATGCCTGGTGTGACAGGGATAATATTGCCTACATTTATCATTAGTTGCCGGTAATTTCATCCATGCGGAAGATCTTTAGGGGCTGAGTTGACGAGGAGGTAGGGGGAGCACAAACGCATTTGGGGCCACTGAAGAAATAGACCCGGGTAGGCGGATTAAAGAAGTTTGCCCGCTTCCAGGAAGCTGTAATAGTTGGTCCGGTTGAAGATGATGTGATCCAGAAGGGTGATGCCCAGCACGGCGCCCGCGGCCTTGAGCTGCGCGGTCGCCTCGATATCGTGGGCGGATGGTTCGATACCGCCGCTCGGATGGTTGTGCGCCACAATGACGGCCGCGGCGCGATCCGCCAGGGCATCGGCGAAAACTTCCCGCGGATGCACCGGCGCCCGATCGATCAGCCCGATGGACACGACCCGGATATTCAGGATTTCATTTGCCCCGTTGATGCTGGCGCAGAGGAAGTGCTCCTGCTTGCGATCCGCGTAATGCCGCACATGGGGAAGCAGGTCGGCAGGCGTTTGGATCTTCGCCCCCTCCGGCTTGATACGGCGTCTGGCAAATTCGATGGCGGCAAGGATCAAGGCTGCCTTGGCATCTCCCACACCTCCGAAGCTGCTGAGGTCTTCTTTCCGAACGTCGATCCCCTTTTCATCGACGACATGGACCAGTTTCCCGGCCAGGGCCATCACATCCAGTTCCGGCGTTCCCTTGCCCAGCATTACGGCTAGCAGTTCCTGATCGTTCAGGGCCGCCGCCCCCTTGCGGAGCAGCTTCTCACGCGGCCGATCCTCCTTAGGAATGTCCTTAATGTGCTTGTTCATCTCTTTATGCGGCAATCAAATGGTTTTGGATCACCGTCACGGCCATGATATCGAAGATCCCGCCCGTGTCGGTGTATTTCGGATCGCTCAACTCCTCATAGCGGCCCAGTCCATCATAGGTTTCCTGGATCTCGCCGTTCACCTGACCGCGATAAGCGCCCTCCAGGTAGATCCGGTCCTCCCGATGGGCCTGGACCGTGCCGCGGATGACCGTGTCAGCCGCCTTCTCCTCGGTCACCTGCTTGATGTAAAGGGCCTCTTCATCGCTGATGTCGAACCTGGACCGAATCTCGGCGATCATATCCTGAACGGACACTTTCTTCGGCGCCGGGCCGGGGCCTTTCCCCTTTCGACCCAACTTGAGCTTTACCTTGCCGCCACTCCTGACCTCGCCCTGGTATTCAACCGCTGATTTGATGACTTCGGTCCGACGGATCTGCTTCATCAGCTCGGAGAGGGTTCCCTGTTTGATCAGTTGCGGCCCGACGATTTCCGCAAAGGCGGCGAATCGTCGGATCTCGACCGCAAAGGTAAAAAAACAGGTGAGGAAATGGAAGACCTTCACGAATCTGGCCAGCAGATAGACGAAGGCCTTGCGATCTTCCGCTGAGCCGATCCTCGCCTGGAAGCGAATCCGCAGGCCGTTGACTGCATACTGGACTTCGGCATCGGTTCCCTTGGCTGCTAACTTTACCATGGCGTTGGCATCCTGCTGCGTGAAGACTCCCGCCGCCAGGATCTCCGCATATAGCTTCGTACAGAGTTCCGGGTCCGGCTCTTCCGGTACAAAGGGCGTTCCTTGCCGGTACTTGGCAAAGGCCCGCAGGATGGCCGCGGCATTGTTCGTGAAATCCACGACCACGACCTTATTTTTCCCCTCGTGGCAGCGGTTCAGCCGCGAGACGGTCTGTACGGCGTTTCGATCCACGACCGGCTTGTCGAGGAACATGCCGGCGAGCAGGGGCTGGTCGAACCCGGTCTGAAACTTGTTGGCCACGATCATCAGACGGTAGTCGTCGCCCTCGAAACGATCCTCGATCAATTCGCCGTCCTTGAGCCCATTAACGGCATGCTCGCTGATGGCCGCGTTAGTCTCGGGATGGACGAAATCCGAAAAGGCATAGAGGGCCTTGTAATCGGCGCCCCGCTCCCTGATCTTCTCCTTGATGATGTCGAAATAACGCAGCCCCGCCACCCGCGAGGTGGCCACGATCATCGCCTTGGCGCGACCGTCGATGAGCGGTTTGATGTCCTCCTCGAAGATGCGGAGCATCACCTCAGCCTTGTACTGGATCAGGCCGTCGTCCTGAAAGGCCACGTTCTGGAGGGCCTTGGCGACGACCCCCTTCGGATAGAGCGCCTCCTCGTCCGGTTTCGGCACGATGGGGCAGTGCAAATGGTAGAGCGTCTTGTAAGAGATGATGCTGGCCGCCACATCGACGATATAGCCTTCGGCGATGGCCTCGGCCTCACTGTAGGTATCGAAGGGCGCCCCGAAAAGGGTCAGAGTGGCCGGGGCGGGCGTGGCGGTAAAGGCCACGAAGAGCTGGTTCTTGTCGTGCTCGCGGATAATTCGGGCGATCCGCTCTTCTTCATCCTGATCATCCTCGCCCGCGTCTTCCACATCCGGATCTTCGGGCTTGCGGAATGGCACGCGGATGGCCACACCCATCCGGCCCTCCTGGGAACGGTGCGCCTCATCTATCAGAAAGGCCACGCGCAGCTTCTTCAAGTCCGGATTCTTTTCGATCTCCTCCAGAACCCAGGCAAATTTCTGCTGTGTCGTGACGACGATAGGCTTGCGGTTCTTCAGGAACCGGGGCAGGTCTTCCGCTTTGCGGGCCAGCCCCACCACGTCCTTGAGGTGCGTGAACTTTTCGATATCCTCCCGGATATTCGTGTCCAGCGACTTGCGGTCCGTGAGAATGAAGATGGCGTCCACCAGCTTTTCGTTCGTTCCGGGTTTGAAGAGGCTGTGGAGCCGGTCGGCCAGCCAGCAGATGGAAAGGGTCTTGCCGCTGCCGGCCGAGTGGTCGATGAGGTACTTACGTCCGATATCGCCCGTAGCCGCAAAATGGCTCATGGCATCATCGGCCACCTTCCGGACCATGCGGCTCTGGTGATAGCGGGGCAGGATCGTGCAGGCCGGCGTTTCCGGTCGATCCTCCTCCGCCTCGCGCTCGGGCGCACGGATCAGGAAGAACGATAGCATCTCCAGAAGATGGTCTTTCGACAAGACCTCCCGGTAGAGGAACTCCACGGGGTATTCGCGCTCGGTCTGGGGCGTGTTGGTAAGGCCCGTGTTGTGCCAGCGGAAGTTCTCGACGCGGCTGGGATCGCTTGCCGCCATCACGTCGCTCGTGTCGGCGGCCAGGTAAAGAAAGGGGTGCTGGAAGATCTTCCGGCTTTGGTCCCGGGCCGCGAACTGCGCCACGGCGTCATGGACATTCTGATTCCTCTCATGCTTGACCTCCAGCGCCACGATGGGCAGGCCGTTGAGGAAGAGGACAAGGTCGATCTCCTGGTTGGTCTCCCCAAAGTAGAAATGGGGCCGGAAGGTAATGCGGTTTTCCTTGTAACCGGCAGCCGCGGCGCTTTCCAGGGAGCGCGGTTTGGGATAGTAGAGATGGAATTCCAGTCCGCGGACCTTCAACCCCTGGCGAAAGATCATCCAGAGCGGCGTATGTTCCAGCTCCCTCTGGAGCGCCCGGAACACTTCGTCCCGCGCATCCGTGCCATAGTCGTCCTTTAACTTCTTGAGCGTGTCGGCCTGGGTGGCGTTGAGAAAGGCCCAGAGCTGGTCTTCGGCGATATAGTGCTCTGTGTCCGTGATGTCGGCCCGTTCGAGGACGCCATACTTGTGCTCACGAACCAGATAATCAGTGATGTGCTCTTGAAATATCAGCTCCGGTGCCTTCTTCCGCGCCATGATCCATCCTTATGCAGTGTCGAGCAATTGAGGAACAATGAATCGTCGGTTGAAAGGTTCTGGAAATCGTAACGGCATCTCTGTCAGGTCGTTTGAATCTCCGGTTTCGGCTCTTGCTTTTCAGCCTTTTTTCAGGGGATAGCCTGCGGCCGCTTCACGCACGTGCAAGCCGCTTTTCGGGGTCTCGGGCTCGAAGACGACGCGGACCCGGGCGTTCAGGACCTTGGCCACGCGGCGCAGCGTGCTGAGGGAATGGCCCTCGTATCCCGGGGACTCCAGGCGGCTGATCTGCTGCTGGGAAATCTTGAGGCGCTTTGCAAGTTCTTGTTGGGAAATCCCGGCCTGCTTGCGAAGGGCGGCAATCTGGAGCGCCACGTCCCACGCCTCGCCCGCTCGCTCGAACCGGGCCGCAAAGGCGGGATCCTGCAATTGCTCTTCCAGGTAGTTGTCAAAATTGGTCTTTTTCATGGCGCTTCTCATAAAAAATCGCGCACGGGGCACGCCCCCGTCGCAGTTTCGTAGAACTCTACCGTAAAATTCATGACCGCGCAACAACAATATTGTTGTATATGGGTGGCCGCTGTTTATGCCACCGTGCTTGGCACCCTCGGCTTGTCTTCACCCCGACGAGCCCGTTCCACGTCCACCTCTGAAATCCGTCGCTGTCCGGTGATGCATTCGTGGATCAGAGACTTGCGGTAGTCGTGGAGGGTAGCTATTTGGGCTTCTATACCACCCACAATCTGAGCGATTTCTCTTAGCTTCGTATCAAGAAAATGGCATATTCTGTTCTGCTCATCAACCGATGGGCGTGGGACTGGGGAAAGCCCCACCTTTGTAGCGTTCGTATTGGCCAGGTTCGTTGTTCGTTTTCCGGTAGCCTCGAAGTAATCCCGTCCATACTGCGATGCTGTCAAATACGCCAAAAAAGCCGGTCTCAGCTTGTGGGCAAAACAGCGGATCGCAAAGATATGATTCTGATGCAAGCACTCAGGAATTTCGCCATGCCAGATCGTTCCCCGACCTAGCTTGTCCAAGTCGCCGCCTTCGGTCATAAGGACATCATCGGGTCGAAGTTCCACGCGAAGTGCTATATCCAGAGGGATCTCGATGGTCGTTATGTCTTCCAAATTTAAATGCCCGTCCTGAACATTGGCTACTCGAAGATAGGGTCGCTCGATGAGCGCTCCTTCATAGCCCTTTCCAAGAGTCAAGCCGGTCTGGATCTCCGATATGCGTTTCAGACTCACCAGATCCCAATTCTCAGGCACTTCTTTCATCCAAGCATTGCCTGTTTGCCTCAGCTTGGTTTTCTCCTCGATTCCACGTGTAACAGCACGGGTGATGGTTGCCTTCTGCAATGCATCTAAGGCATCGACCTGGCAGCGCTTGGCGGCCACGGCCGCATCGATTGCTGCGCAGCTCGCATCCAGATAAGCAGTAATCCGCGTCTGTTCAGAGAGAGGGGGAAGGGGAACCAAGAACGAGTTGAAATCTTTATCATCGACCGCAGGATAACCGACGCCCTTGGCCGCCGCCTCAAAGTATTGGCGTCCCATTTCTGAGATCAGCGCGTAATAGGCAAATTTCGGGAGTAGCTTCTTTTCATTCGCATGAACTACATTGAAACCGGTCGAACAGATGAAGTGTCCATGTCCATTCGGGCAAAATGCTGCAGCCTGCAAGTTAGGCCTCACAGAGGAAATCACCGTATCATTCATTCCAACACGCCGTCTTGCCCGGGACGGGGCCTCTTCATATCGTAAATGCTCGATTGCATTCTGATCGATGACTCCGTAGTAATTGACGTTGGATATTTCGAGGTACTCAAACTCGTAGTCCGGATCAGTATCGGTAGGCAGTGAAGATGCATTGATCGCCGCTATATCCTTGATTCGATCAATTGTCCAATCCGAAGGATAGTTGTTCATACATTTCCCAATTCTTTTAAAATGCTCCGTCCTTTGGGCGTCAAGCGGTACCTTTGGGTGGGGCTGCGCGGCGCCTCCGGCTGCGTCATTTCGATGAGCCCCATCTTCAGGGCGGGATGGACGTAATTGCCCCGGAAGGTGGGCCGGTGCGCAAGCGACAGCTTCTTCATGGCCTCGGAAAGGGTCATCTCGCCTACCGTCAGAACACGGAGAAATGACTTTACTTGATCGGTTACTTGGTCGCCTACTTGGTCGGCCGTGAGTTGATGCAGCGTATCCCGCAGGGCTTCCAGCATAAAGACGACAAAGCGGGTGGCATCGGCCTGCTGATCGGACTCGCGCAGGGCTTCGTAATAGGCCTCCTGTCGCTCCCGGACCACCGACTCCACGGGAACATAGGAGAGCCAGGGTTGCCATTGGCTCAGGATCAGGGTCTGCCAGAGACGGCCAATCCGGCCGTTACCGTCGGCAAAAGGATGGATGAATTCCAACTCGTAGTGGAAGAGGCAGCCGGCGATCAGGGGATGTTCCGCCGTGGTTTTCAACCAATGCAGAAGGTCCCCCATGAGTTTCGGCACCCGTTGCGCAGGGGGCGCCACATGCACGACCTGCTGGTCCTTGAAGACGCCGACCCGGCCCCGGCGAAACACGCCCGCTTCATCCACCAGCCCCGCCATGAGCAGGCGATGGGCGGTCAGCAGATCGTCCATTTCCGTGGGCGACCAACTGGAGAGGGCCTCATAGGCGACAAAGGCGTTGCGCACCTCCTGGATCTCCCGCGGGGCTCCCAAGACGCGGCGTCCCTGGATGATCGCCGTGACCTGATCGAGGGAAAGGGAATTCTGTTCGATGGCCAGGGATCCCTGGATGCCGCGGATGCGGTTCTCGCGCCGCAGCCGGGGGGTGATCGTGACATCGGCCGTTGCCGCAAACCGCCCCACGATCTCACTGATCGCCGCAACCAGCCGGGTGATTTCCGGGGTCATGGCATGGGGCGGTTGGTAAGACGTTGTCTTCATTTTTCCGGCTCCTCCAACATCTCGGTATCCAAAAGGCGCGCCCCGTGGATGATCCTCATGATGATTACCCGGGCGCCGGCGATTTTAAAGATGGTCCGGTATTGGCCGAAGATCTGATGATGATAGGCTACGCCGAGGTATTCGCTCTCGGGCACCAGGGGGCATCGTTCCGGAAGGACTTCCAATGCGCCGATCTGCTCTTCCAGGCGCAGGATGAAGGAGGTGGCTGAGGCGGGATTATCCTGAGCGATGTAATCCCATATGGCTGTGATGTCCGCCTCCGCCGAAGCGGTGATGTCAACCTTGTATTTTTTTGGCACGCTTGAATTCCTTCAGAAAGTCGCGCGCGGGACGGGTTCGGCCCTTTTCCACGTCCTGTTCGGCCGTCACGATCAGTTTGCTGAGATTAACGGCCTGAAGGTGTTTTTCATAGACCCGAACGTCGAGCAGGACGGAATCGGCTCTGCCGTTCACCGTCAGGATGACCGGTCGCCCGGTGGCATGAAGATGATCCAGAATTTCCCGGGTGTTTCGTTTCAGGTCGGTGACGGATCGGATATCTTCCGAAGGGCTCATCTGTGACATGGCTGCCTCCAATGATGCTGAATTCGGCATCATATATAACACCCTATTTGCCGCTCGGCAAGAGAGGTTTTGACTATTTTCCCAGCCCCTCCAGCATCTTTTCGGCCTCCTTCTCCAGCCGCCAGAACTCGTTCAGCAGCTCCTTCGCGGGGGGAGGGGGCTGGTAGCGGTAGAAGTATTTGTTGGGCAGGATCTCGTAACCCAGTTGCGGGCTGTCCTGCCAGCGGATGATCGGTTTGGCGATCTCCCGTCTCAGGAAGGCCGCGATGTCTTCGCCCCGGGGGATGTACTCGTCGTCCTTGACATAGTGGCGGTGAGTCCATTCGATGGAGAGGACCTCCGGCTTGTCCTCCATCAGGGCCTTGAATTTTTTCGCGGCACTGTCCTTGGGTTTGAGCCGCAAGCTTCGGGTCTCTTCGCCTTTGTCGGTCTTGAGGGCGATGCGGAAGGTCAGGTCGCTGTCATAGAACTCCTGCTCCTTTTTGAGGTTCGCGGCGGTAAAGGCCTTCTCGTAGGGTTCGGTGATCGTGGCCGGTTGATCCTTCGCGTCGAACTGCCAGAAGACGACGCTGACCTTGTGATAAGCGAAGCCTTCCCGTGGGAATATCTTTACCTGTTCGTCGTTGTAGCCGTCAGTCCAGCCATTGAGATAACGCTCCTCGATCCAGGCGCGATGGGTATCGGTGATCCGGTTGCGCTTGTTGCCGAAGGACTTCGGCTCCTTCTCGAACTGCTGGCGGGCGTCGATGAGCATGACGCGGCCTTGGTGCGAGACGGGTTTTTCGCTGCGCAGCAGCCAAATGTAAGTGAAGATGCCGGTGTTGTAGAAGAGCTGGTCGGGCAGCATGACGATGGCGTCGAGCCAGTCGTTCTCCAGTATCCAGCGGCGGATCTCGCTCTCGCCGGAACCGCAGTCGCCGTTGGACAGGGGCGAGCCGTTGAATATGATGGCGATCCGGCTTTCGCCCTGCCCGGCGGGCTTCATCTTGGCGAGCATGGTCTGCAGAAAGAGGAGCGCCCCATCGTTCACGCGCGGCATCCCGGCCCGGTAGCGGGTCGTCTTGAGTTTTCGCGCCTCGGTCTCGTAACCGTCCTTGCCGCCCCAGGTGACGCCAAAGGGTGGATTGGAGAGCATAAAGTCGAAGCGAAATTTCGACTCCGGAAGCTGATCGCCCGGGTCCTTGCTGTGCGGATCATGAGGGATGAGAGAGTTCCCGTAATGCACTGTGGCCTGCCGGTCATCCTTGATGAGCAGGTCGGCCTGACAG
>DIKL01000031.1:456-4637 GCA_002424545.1 Syntrophaceae bacterium UBA5619 | reverse complement strand
AAGTTATAGACGTTACATGGTACTACTACTTCCACGAAGTTATCAACGCGTGGCTTGGTGAAGAAGCAAACGACGAGCATAAACTCACCCGAATCGAAGCATTAGCAAACACCATCCGGGATAAGATACGGTTCGTCGTCATCGATATGGACGAACAGGACGATGCTCAAGCGATCTTCGAGACGCTGAACGCTCGCGGGACGCCCCTCTTGCCATCCGACCTGATAAAGAACTTCCTGTTCAGGCAGGCGCAGGAAGAGAATGCCAATATGGATCACCTCTACGTAAACCACTGGTTTGAGTTCGAGAAAGACGATCAGTTCTGGCGGCACAACGTCGGTATCGGGCACGCCAAGCGACCCAGGATGGACCTATACCTTCAACACTACTTGACGCTCAAGACCAACAAGGAAATCCAAGTCGGGAGGATTTTTTCCGAATTCTGCGATTTCGCCGAAAGGGTGAAGCAGTCCGTGGACTGGCACCTGACAAACCTTCAGGAGTATGCTCGCTTCTTCAAGGCTTTTATGTTGCCGTCCCTCGATACCAGAGAGGGGATTTTTCTGGGGAGACTCGACACGATGCAGTTTGTAAGTGTATACCCATTCCTGCTGGAACTCTTCAAGGTCACGGAAGACGGCAAGGAGAGACGGAAAGAGCGGAACTCCATCCTCGACTTGATAGAGTCTTTTCTCGTCCGTCGTATGGTGTGCAGGCTGTCAACGAGGGGTTACAACATTCTTTTTCTCAGCCTATTGAAGCAATTGGACGGCAAGGAATACAGCCGCCAGAACGTTGTGGAATTCCTACTTAAAGAGACGGCGGAAAGCGGTCGTTTTCCCGATGATAAGGAGTTCCGGGACGCTTGGCTGACCAAGCCTATCTACGAGGCGATCACACGCCCCAGGCTTAAGATGGTCTTGGAGGCACTGGACAAAGGCCTGCATACCCCTAAAACTGAACCGTACACATTCGGCGGGGGGCTCACCGTAGAGCATTTTCTTCCCCAGCACTGGGAGACCAATTGGAAGATGGTGCCAAATAAGAACGAAAAGGCGGAGGACTTTCTTGCCCGAAAGGAACGGCGGAATACGCTCATTCACACGTTTGGTAACCTAACCCTGTTGACCGAGTCTCTCAACCCCGCAGTATCCAATGGACGCTTCAAGGCAAAGAAGAAAGAGATACTCAAACATAGCGCAATCAATCTGAATCGGTTCCTATTAAAGGCGAACTTCTGGGACGAGGACAACATTATCACGCGGGGTAAGGCACTCTTCGCGGTAGCGAGCAAGATCTGGAAATATCCAGACTGAGATTTACCGAAAATAGCAGTCATGGCTGATCTATTTCAGTAAAATCAAAAAGTGCGCATCAGCAGGATGAACCTCAAATTTTCTTTGTAAGTGCGGATAAATGGTGGTATCTCAATCGACAATTTCATTTCGCCGACGGCAATCCGCGTCCTGAACTGAAGCGCACCGAAAGCGACTTTCCAACCTCATCCTTGCCGGCCGCCTTGTGCGGCCTTGTTTTTTTGGAAGGAGGTGATGCCCGTTGCACCGAGATGCCGCGCCCCAGATTCCCTTCTGACCTGAACATCCCCGTGAATGATCTGCTTTTCCTCTGAAGATCCTCCGACACCGCTTCCGCTCCACTCCCCATTTCCTGGGTCAATGACTTGATTCGGCCGTGCTGGGACCGGGCGGAATTTCCCTCGCCGAGCGCGACGCGTCTCCGGCTGCGTGTAGCGATTCCCGTCCCCAGGTCCCGGTCGCCGCATTGATACAATCCGGCATGGGCTTGCCCGTTTTATCTCCAGGCGGGTCCTGGTCGCTCGGCGGCGTCGGGGACCCCGTTCCTGGAAGTCTGTCCCTTGTTCCACGATCAAAAGCACCAAAAGGTTCCCAATATCCGATTTCCAAGCGTCTGTGTCGGATTCCGTGTTTAAGCCTCTTGAAGCCCCTGCCGCCATCGGGGCATGGGCGAATTCTCGGTCGCCGGCATCCGCGAGGAGCTGGATTCCCCCGAACTTGGAAGACTCTTTGACCGGCTCAAAGCCGACTGCTCCTACCTTGGCCCTTTTCCCAACTGGAAGGCCGTCATCGCCCTGCTGCACGACACAAAGCGGGGCTACCGCCTGAAGGACCGGATCCTCTGGCGGCTCATCCAGTATTACCGACAGGGCGGCGACAACGACTGCCTCGGCACCGTCTTCATCGCGATCTTCACACCGGCAATCGGCGATATATACCGTCGGTGGTGCGGGCGGCACAAACCTCCCCGCAGCGGCGACGATCTCTCCCAGGAGATCTGCCTGACACTTCTGGCCATCCTCAAGGAGAAGCCGATCACTGCCGAGCGGGTGGCCGGGAAGGTCAAGGGCGAGCTGCGGAACCGCCTCCGTGCCCTCATGGATCGGGACAAGGAGGATCGCCTCTGCTCAAGCGCATGGCTTCCCCCCGAGCAAATCCCGGACGATGCGATCGCTGGGCGGCCCGACGAGGACTTGGCCGAAACCATGAAGCTCCTGGACGTCCTGGGCGTATCCAGCAGCCGTGAGCTCCTCGACCTCCTGGCCCGGCGGCGGGTGATCACCTGGGAAGAGAAGCGACTCATCGAGGAAGCCCTGGCCAAGGGTAAACCCCTGACAAGGGTCGCCCGGTCTGGGAGGGGGAGACCCCTCGACCTTCGGCGCGAAAAGGCCCTCCAAGCCCTGGGGTACCATCTTCGCAAGTTTAAGAGATAAAAGACGAATAAAAATATTTTCGGCCGAATCGTACCTTGCCGCCACATATACCAGATAGAGAGATTTTCATTGGACTCATAAATCCGGTCGGGGGCCGTCCGAGGGTGAAAGGAGGACAAAAAATGAAAGAACTGCCGTCAGTGCTGCAAAAGATCAGAGCGGAGAAGGAGAGTGTTTCCATCATGACATTTTTCAAAAAGCAATTCCCCGTCCTGTTCAGGAGGCCCGCAAGCCGGCCGGTCGCTGCATCGGCGCATTGTGCCGGAAAGCCGGCGCCACCGAGGATGCTCTGCATCGGCCGGATCCACCGGGGGCGGATGACGATGGTTGTCGCATTTCCCCGGAAGGGGACCGAAGGGGAGGGGAATAGGATCCGCAAGGATCGAGGAGGTCGGCACCATAGCAGCGTTTCACAAGGCGGAAAGGAAGAAGGGAAAACTTAAGATGCTCAAACCCTCAAGCGGCCCGGGCGGAACTGATAAACGCCGGGCCATGGGTCACGAAGGACGGCATGAAAAGGACCGGTCATCCGAGACGGGGAGATGGCTTCACGACGATCTTTAACGAGCTTCTGGAGGCGCTCATGTGCGCCGACATCCCCAAGCGGGCGAGGCGGCTTATCGACGTGCAGATGCGCTTCTCCTTCGGGTGCGGTCCGCGGTCCTTCACGTCCCTGACCACGAAGGACTTCGCCGGCCTTGCCGATCTGGACTGGTCGAACGCCCACCGAGCCATTATCTGGCTCGTCGAGAAGGGCATCTTTGAAAGGGATTCCGACAGTCCGGGGCGATACCGGCTGAACAAGCTCTACCACCAGTGGGAGGTCAAAGTGCCGCTGCGAGACGATCCGGCCTACGACGAAATGCTCAGGAAGACCGTTCGACGGTCTGTCGATTCGACAGATGAACCTGTCAAAACAACCGATGCACCTGTCGAAATGACAGACGGGGTGCCGGCCGCTTCAACCGGCGTCTGTCAAAACGGCATATGCTCGTCTGTTGAAACGACAGATGGCGAACTGTCGAAACGACAGACGGGCGGCGACGATTCCCCTTCAGACACAAGGAGATGCGTCCTTCGAAAGAAAAGCTTAAAGAAAGGTAAAGAAAAAAGAGAGTTCGGTAGCCGCTACACAGACCAGGACCCTGTCATCCCGCTTGCCGGCCCGTCACCCATCCCGGACGACCACCCCTTCTTTGACCCGCTCAGCGGCGACCTTGCCTTCTGGAACGCCCTCAGCGCTGCCTATCCCGAGCAGGACATTCCGGCCCAGATCCTCCGGATGACCGCCTGGCTCATGGCCAATCCCAAACGCAGACCCAAGGACTACAAGCGCTTCATCCAGGGCTGGCTGGCCCGGGAGGAGAGAAAGGAGACTGCCCATGGAAAACCATATGCCGACACGCCTCGAAGGGATCGGAACGATCCTGAA
>DIKL01000031.1:0-449 GCA_002424545.1 Syntrophaceae bacterium UBA5619 | reverse complement strand
CCGCCGGAGCTCGTCATCCGCTGAGGGGCCGCCCCCGCCGCCGGAGAACGCCTGCCCTGGCTGCGGCCAACCCCTCCGCGCCGTCTTCATGGATCATCCCGCCTATCTGGCGGCAACGGGCAAGACGCCCCACTGGGCGGAACTGCCCTGCGAGAGCTGCGAGCGCAAGCGGATGATTGACGAGATCGAGGAGCGGGCCGGAGTCGGTGAAAGGGGATGCCTCGGCCGCCTGCTTGCGGACAGCATGCTCCAGCGCCGCTTCGTCGGGAAGACCTTCGAAAATTTCTCCCTCTATGGCGAGCACCAAGACCGGCAGACGAAGATCCTCGCCTACGCGAAGTCCTTTGCCGACGATTTCGTTCGGCATCGGGAGGCGGGCACCTGGCTCCTCTTTGTGGGGAACACCGGCACCGGCAAGGGGCATCTGTGCGCCGCGATCATCAACCGGA